>JBGPZS010000384.1:0-4417 GCA_041493865.1 Terriglobia bacterium | reverse complement strand
CGCTCCAGCTCCTGCATGACCAGGCCGTATTCCACATTGCCCATGCCAGCGCAGCCATAACCTTTCAGGCTGGCGCCAAAGAAGCCGAGATCGGCCATGGGCTTGACCAGTTCACGGGGAAAGCGGCCGTCGCGATTGCACTGTTCGATGATCGGCACCAGGTTGTCTTCAATGAACCGGCGCGAGGTGTCGCGCACCAGGCGCTCATCATCGGTGAGCAGGGAATCAAACTCAATGAAATCCACGCCCTTGAACTTAAAAACGGGCATATTCTCCTCTTCGGGTGGGTCCTATATCCCAGGGGCGCTATGAACTAAGAACAGAAATACTGCACAAAGCCCGCCCATGGCAGACGTTCCAAGCTAGCAGAGCCCAAGGGCAGGGTCAAACCGCGTGCTATGCTCTACCATCCCCCTCCGGAGGCTTCAAGTGACGCAGTGGATCGCCACGGCGATGTTGAGCGCGTTCTTGCTGACAGCGCCGGCCCGTGCACAAGAGAAAGTTGCGGAAGGCGAGTATCACATGTATGGCGTCGGGACCCTCACCATGGGGAAAAGCAGCGCCATTGACCACTGGATTTTGTACACCCGTAAACAAGGCGGCTACCGCTTGGAGTCCGAAGTCACTGCCGCTGAGGGGACAGGCGTGATCGTGATCCAGACGGAAGAGCTGAGCGAAAAGTTGAACCCGACCGCGATAGCCATCAAGTTGTATACCCATGACAACACGAAGAAGCCGTTTTCGCAGTTGTCGTGCCATCTCATGGCGGAGCAAATCGAGTGCAAAGCCGGCGGGCGGGACCTGGGCATCAATTCTGAAACCACGCAAAAGGGCCCCATTCTGTTCGCGGTGAACAACCTGGAAAACATCGACTTGGCGTGGATGATAGCTGGCGCCATCAACCGCGCGCATCTGGAAGAAGGCACGGTCCAGGTGCCCACGCTCGTGCTCCAGGAAGGCGAGGACGGGCCCGAGCTGGCGCAGACCGAAATAGATACTCTGCACATCGGGGACAAGGAGCCAATCGAGATTCGCGGCGCCAAAGTCCCGGCGCGGCGGTACAGTTTTGACAACCACAGCATCAAGTGCTGGGTCGCTGACTCCGGTCTGCTGCTCAAAATGGAAAATGAAGACGGCTCGGTAGTGCAGCTGGAGAAGTTCAAGCAGCACAAGAAGCTGGTGCCGGAGCTGCCGTAAAAAAGGATGAAAACCAACGCCGTCCGCCTGCTGGAGAGCCTGGGCGTACAGTATGAACTGCGCGAGTATGCCGTCGATCCGGAAGACCTGGCGGCAGAAACCGTCGCAGCCAAGATCAGGATGCCACCGGAGCAGGTGTTTAAAACGCTGCTGGCGCGCGGCGATCGCAATGGTCTTTGCTTTGCCGTGGTCCCTGCCAATACTGAACTTGATCTGAAATCGCTGGCTTTGGCCGCGGGTGACCGCAAAGCAGAGCTGGTGCCGGTAAAGGAGTTGCAAGGCCTTACGGGTTACATCCGAGGCGGGGTCACGGTGCTTGGCGCCAGGAAACCCTTTCCCGTCTTCGCCGATGAGACCATTCAATTGTGGGACTCCATCTCAGTTTCTGCCGGAGTGCGCGGAACGCAGATGATTCTGCGGCCGGAAGACTACCTGCGGGCGACCGGCGCGGTGCTGGCTGACATCGCGCGGGGCAAGCAGCCGGGCGGTTAGCCAGCCGGTTCCACCGTCCGCAGCCTGGTTCACACGCTGCGCAATTTTTTTCCTATACCTCGAAAATCCGGCGACATTAATCTCTCTAATTCGCCTTTAATCGCTTTGTAAGGTAAGAACCTTATATATACTTACGTTGCTAGCCCACCCCCAAGTCGAGGAGGCCGGCGGAATCCGGGGACCCTCGTGGAGCATATATGGCCGGAGAACTGAACGAAACTGTCTGGATCACCTTGATGCACGAGATGCAGAGCTTTATCAGGCAAAACCTTGAGCAGCCGCACGTGATGGCCGAACTGCGCCACTGGATGGGCCCACAGCCGCTCCGGAAAGGACAGCTCCGCCCTGACATCAACAAAGCCGATATCATCCGCGCCTTTGAACTGCTAGCTCCCGGGCTGCTGGTCGATTTCCTGGAAGCCAACAAAGAGATCATCAACAAGTACGCGCTCCGGATCTGGGCCGCCGAACGTGAAGGACTCTTCGATACGAACCCCACGGCCAAGGTTTCCTGAGCAGGATTCCAAAGCTGTTTCGCGTGAGACCATCCAATCAAAATGAATGAGGCCGCAATGGTTGCAGCCTCACCCCGAGCACATTCAGCTACAGCGAGTTAAGGAACGTGATCAGCTGGCTCTTCTGCGTGATACTGAGAGCTCGATAGTTGTTGACAACACGTGTGGCTTCGCCGCCGTGGCGCAGGATCGCGTCATTGCGGGTGAAGGAGAGCAGATCATGCATCAGCCGGTCTTTGGTGCGCAACCCCCACAGGGGCGAGGTGCGCATCTTGTTGGCGGTTGCTTGTCCGCCATTCTGCACAATGCCGTCGCCCGTGCCCACGTTGTGCAAGAGGAAATCGCTGAACGGATGAATCACTTTGTTGCCCAAGGCGGGCGGCACGGTGAACTGTCCGCCGTTGATCACCGTTCCAGCCGGGGCCGTAGTGATCGAGCTGACATGGCAGATGTTGCAGCCGATGGAATTGAACAGGTTTCCTCCCGCGATCGCATCCGCGGTTCCAGCCAGAGCGGCGTCACGCGGCGGAGCTTGTGTCTGCCGCATGAAGCGGGCAAAGTGGTCGATGTCCTCAAGTCCGTCCGGACCAAACGGATCTTCAGGGTCAGCCACCGTGTCACACACGCTGGTGGTGTCATTGGGCTGCAGACGGCTGGTCACGCCTTGTTCGTTCACGTAAGCATCCGCCGCGAATGAGAGCAGGCTGGCCTGCTGGTTTTTCCAGCCAAAGCGACCGCCGCGCATGGCCCCATTGGCTTCTGAGACAGGCACCTGGATGAACTGGCCGGCAATGGCGCCGCCGCTTTGTCCGGGCTGGTGGTTGGCAATGGCCAGCAAGGTGTTGCTGTCAATCGCCTCGACAAAGCCGTCACCCAGAACATTGGTAGTAGCACGCAGTGCGTGGATGGTCTCGCCGCCTGGCACGCGTTCAGTGGCTTCAGCGCAAATCGACCTGTCATTCACCAGAGAGCGGTTGGGAATGCTGTTGGCCCCGTTGTTGATTGCAATGGTGGGGTTCACGAAGTTGCCGCCGGCGTTGTGACCGACGCGCAGCTCAGTGATCTGGCTGGTGCCGCCGACATTGGGCTGCGCATGGCAGTCAACGCAGCTCCGCGTGTTGTACACCGGACCCAGGCCGTCTTCTATGTCTTCTTCTTCCATGAAGACGGCTTCATCGGCCCGGAAGGTGGCGTTGTCGTCGTTGACTAAACCGTTGCCTACGGCCCCCGATTGATCGTTGTTGATCGGGGTCGCAAAGGCCGCAGGCGCTTGTGTGGCTGACTGCGCAATGCCCACGATGGCGCATGCAGCCGCCATGGTAATCAGGCAAAGCAAGAGGGGGATCTTTCGACGCGTCATAAGTCACTCCGTCGTAGGGAAATTTGACTTGCGCTCGAACTGCCGCACGCAGACGAGTCGGACGTGTCCGCCGTTGACGGGAATGAGATAGGGCACTCTCGGCCTGTTAGCGCTTGAGGTGGCGCGTCCCGGAAGCGGCCGAGAAAAGTTGCGGAAGAGTATGCCATGTCCCCCAAGACTTATAAGAGTTTCTTAAGACAGAAAGCGGGCTGTACAGATGACCACCAAGCCTTGCACCGGAGTACGATCCACCGAAAGCCAAACAGCCACAAACACAATGGACAGAAATCTGCGCTGACCGACAAAAAGAGTTAATGCCCAGCCTTAATCCGGGCAGGAAGCGCGCTTGCGGAGAAGCGGTGCTACGCGTTCTCCGCCGTCGAAAGCCACCAGCCATTGCCGGCGCACCAGCAGGTTTCATCCGGGGCTGTGTTGCGCCGCAGCGACCGGACATCCCTGGAATCTCCGCGCTTGAAAGCTTCCGCCAGCTTCTTGGCCGTCTCTTCATCGCGCGCGCCCAGGCAGGGAATAAACATTACCGGCATGACGAAGCGTGCGTTGTAGCGGTCCGGCGGTACACGCGTTACCAGCAGCATTCCTCCTGCGCCCGGTGTTCCACCCGGACCATCCGGCGTGAGCGGAAAGAGAAGACGTCCGCCGGGAAGCAGCGCGTCCAGCCAGACATCCAGCGGGGACGTGGCGCCGGCGTTCACGTAAATCAGGTTGCATGCCGGCAGCGGACCTTCCGCGCCTGACCGCTGGTAAACCACAACGTTCGGCATGTCCGCCAGGTTGGCCGTGGCCCGCTCCGCCAGCGCCGGCTCAATCTCATAAGCCAGGACCTTGCCCGTCG
>JBGPZS010000582.1:0-2406 GCA_041493865.1 Terriglobia bacterium | reverse complement strand
CGGTGCCGTGCACGCAGTCCGCTCCCGCCGCCAGGGCCGCCAGGGAGTTCGCGACCGCCAATCCGCGGTCGGAATGGCCGTGCCAATCCACGCGGATTTTTTGTCCCGAAGGTTTGACTACCTCGTCCAGAACAAAACGGATCAACGCCTGCACGCCGCTCGGCGTGGCGTGCCCGACCGTATCGCAAATGACGATGGCCGCAGCGCCACAGTTAATAGCCGTAGAGTAAAGACGTTTCACGGTCTCGGGGTCGCAACGCGAGGTGTCTTCGGTTACGTACATCACCTCCAGCCCTAGCGAGCGGCTGTAGGTTACCGCGGTCTCGGTGGTGCGCAGCAGAAAGTCGTCAGTCCAGTTTTCCGTGTAGCGGCGAATGGGGCTGGAGCCCAGGAAGCATGAGACCTCAATCGGTATGCCGGCCCGTTGTGAGATCTCCGCCACCGGACGAATGTCGTTTTCATGGGTGCGCGCGGCGCAATTGGGCTTGATTTTCAACCGGCAGGTGGCGATCTCGCGCGCCAGCAGTTCCACGTCCGCCATCGCGCGCGGGCCGGCGCCGGGCAGGCCGATGTCGGCCAAATTGATCCCCAGGTCTTCCATCAGGTGGAGGATCCTGAGCTTCTCTTCAATGTTGGGATCTTTGACTGAAGGCGATTGCAGGCCGTCGCGCAACGACTCATCGTCCAGCATGACCTGCCGGGGAGGCTTGAATTCAGCGCCCGGGACCGTGTTCCAATCGTAGATCAGATGAGAGTGTTTCAACGTCACTTTATTAAGCTCCACCGCCCCATGAGCCGATTTTACTCTTAAAGAACCCGGCGGCGGCGATAGGATTTTGTGCTTTTCAGCCCTCCCCTCAGGCGGTTTATTAGTTTTTTTGCGAACAGCAGCTCAACAAAACCCTTCATTTGTTGCGCGAACGCAGGACCGTAACCATACCACCAGAGTTTTTTCATGCGCGGCAGGCGGTCCGAGTCTACGTACTTGGGCCAGACCATTTCTTCCAGGCCAAAGCGCCCGTGCGTGCGGCCGATGCCGCTGGCCTTCACTCCGCCATGGGGAGCTTCGCTGATGCCAAAACACGCGAGCACATCATTCACCATTACCGTCCCCGCATCGATCCGCCGCGCCAGCGTTTCACCGCGCTTGCGGTCCCGGGTAAAGATGCTGGCCGCCAGGCCGAATTCTGAATCGTTGGCCAGCGCCACTGCTTCGTCTTCGGTCTTGAAGCTGCGCACCGGCAGCACCGGCCCAAAAGTTTCTTCGCGCATGATCGTCATCGAGTGGTCCACGTCGGCAAGAATCGTGGGGGCAAAGAAGTTTGGGCCAAGCTGGGGCAAGGTCTTGCCGCCGGCCAGCAGGCGCGCGCCGCGCGCGATGGCGTCTTCAACATGCGCTTGCACCGTGCGCAACTGGCGTTCATGGATCATCGGCCCGGCATCGATATCCGCTTCCGTGCCGCGGCCCAGCCGCAGCTTGCCGGTCTTGGCAACGCACGCTTCCAGGAACTTCGCGTAGATCCGCTCATGCACGTAGCAGCGCTCGACGGATAGGCAGGTTTGCCCGGCGTTCATAAACGCGCCCCACACCGCCGCGCTCGACGCCACGTCAACATCGGCGTCTTCCAGCACCAGCATGGGATCTTTTCCGCCCAGCTCAAGCACCACGGGCAGCAGCCGCGCTGCCGCTGCCTGGGCCACGCGTTTGCCGGTGGCTACGCTTCCGGTAAAGACCAGCTTGTGGACGCCGGTTGAGAGCAACGCCGCTCCAGCCGCGCCGTCACCGGTGATGACTTGAAGGAGTGCAGGGTCCAGGCCCGCTTCCCGCAGCAGCCGTTGCAGTTCGAGCGAAGAGAATGGTGTAAATTCAGATGGCTTCAGCGCTACCGCATTGCCCGTAGCCAGTGCGGTAAGCGTCTGTACCGAAGGAACGCTAAAAGGATAGTTCCACGGGCTGATGATCCCGACCACGCCGTAGGGTTGCCGCAGCAGCGTGCCGCGTTTCAGCTTCATCGCAGGATTGCCGTGCGCTACCGGTTCCGGGCGCAGGAAGCCGAACAAGTTGTTCTTAAGGTACTTCACCGTGTCCAGCACAACCAGGATCTCCGTGGAGAGCGCCTCTGCTTCCGGCTTGCCGGCTTCACGGCTGATCACAGCGGCGACGGCATCTTTCTGCTCGCACAGCAAATCCCCGAAGCGCCCCAGAATGCGCAGGCGATCGCGCACCGGACTCGCCGCCCACTGCGACTGCGCCCTGGTCGCCTGCTGCACCGCGACCGCCAGCTCAATGGCCGCGGACAGCGAATCGGGATTCATCTTCCAATTGCCGACCACCAGGGGCGAGCGGGATGCGGACACCTCAGCTCCTCGTCCGGGATCGAGCCGCAGGACGGGCACCCTCGTCCT
>JBGPZS010000066.1:0-12033 GCA_041493865.1 Terriglobia bacterium | reverse complement strand
CGCAACGCTCAGCTTCTGGCCAGGCTGGCGAACATTCTGTCGTTACCGGTGATCGTAAGCACGCAATATGAAAAAGGCCTGGGGCAAACCGTGGCGGAGATCAACACGCTTCTGCCCGATGCAAAGCCCGTGGACAAACTGGAGTTCGGGTGCTTCGGCAACGGCGAATACTGTTCGGCTGTCGGTACGCTGGCCAACCGAAATACACTGCTGCTGTGCGGCATGGAGTCGCATATCTGTGTTATGCAGACAGCGCTCGGCGCCTTAAACCAGGGGTTGAACGTTCACGTTGCCGCGGACGCAGTCAGTTCTCGCACCGAACTGAACTGGAAGCTGGGCCTGAACCGCATGCAAGCGGCTGGCGCGGTCCTCTCATCGACTGAAATGATGATTTATGAATTGTTGGGCAAGTCAGGAACGCCCGCTTTTAAAGAGATGCTGAAGCACTTAAAGTAACACTTTACCGTTTTGGCCGGGAGTAATTGCTCCCGATTGGACCAAAGCACGGCGATCCGGTGTCTAAATTCAGTGAGGGAACATCGCGTGCTCCAGAACACCGTTATCGCCGTTGCGGCAGTTTTGGTTCTCCTGGCAATCGTGAGCGTTTTTCATTTGAGCATGCTGGACGTGCCAGAACCAAACCTCCCCATAGATTTGAAGCCACCTCCCACAGCGTCAACCATGACGATCGAGCAGATTGGGGCCCCGAGAAATCTACACTGTTGGTGTCCATTCGCCTCTTTATGAAGTAGTGGTTCAAGCGGACACGATGCCTCTTACCAAGAGCCTCCCGTAGTCCGCTTCAGGTTCACGCGGGAAGGCGTTACGGAAGCGATTCACATTGTCCGTTCGTCCGGGAGCACAAGAGTCGATCAGGAGTTTGTCGATCAAATTCGAGGAAAGGGGTTCCTGGTTCCGGAGGGTTGCGGTGGCTGGAAAGTTACTATTGTGCCTCCGTCGGATTTGCTACACTCTAGGAAGCCTTGCTATCCACCTCGATCAATTGGTGCAGTCGAAACCACCGAAAGTGTGCACTATTGAACAGCTACCCTGGATGCCGGGATGTTTCAATAAGCAAATCGCGGCCAAATCTGCATTTAAAAGGACCAAGCGCAGGACTCGTTGTACCCCAGTGCGCGGCCACAAGGCAGAGGGCTAAAACTCAAATCACGCCCCTACCAGTACAAGTCTGATGAAGCGCTAGTCGCAGCAAGATCGATACTCAGTCCAAAAATCAAACAGTAATCAGAACGTGATTTTCGAGAAGAGGGCTCCATGAAAGTGCACCTTGTGAATCCGAGCGACACTTCGTTCGGAACGGCTGTAATCACCCCGCGATGGCTTTACGTTCTGGCCGCCGCCACGCCAACCTCCTTCGGCGACCCAATCATTTGCGATGAAACCCTCGACCACCTGGACCCGCTGAACGTCACCCCTGGCGACGTGGTGGGTATAGGAGTCCATACCGGCAACGCGTTGCGTGGTTATGAGCTGGGGCGGCTCGCACGAGAGCGCGGCGCCACCGTTATCTTTGGCGGTATCCACGCGACTCTCTATGCAGAAGAAGCGTTTGCAAGAGGCGGCGCTCATGCCGTGGTAAAGGGTGATGGCGACCAGGCGTGGCCCAACGCTCTGCGCGACTGCGCCAACGGTACACTCAAACGCATTTACGAAGGCGGGCGGGTTGGAGCTGAACAGTTCAAGCCGGCCCGCTGGGACCTGCTGCCGCACGGCCGTTACATGTGGGCTTCTGTTCAGACCGTCCGCGGTTGCCCCAAACATTGCTCCTTCTGCTCGGTGTGGCGCACTGACGGCCAAAAGCCCCGGCAGCGCGCTTCGGACGCGGTGATCCAGGAGATCGTGGAGCTGCGGCGGCTTGGCTATCGTTACATTGCGCTGGCCGACGATAATTTTTACCCCGTCTCGTTGACGGACATCCAACTGGCGGAGCGGCAGAACAATCAACCGCGAATCGCTGAACTGAAAGCGATCCGCGCTGAACGATTTGAATTAATGTCACGCCTGGCACAGCTGCCCAGGGACATGGTCTTCTTCACACAGATCACCATGGAAGCTGCCGAAGACCCGCAGTTTCTGGATGCGATGCATGCCGCCCGAATCAAAGGCGCACTTGTGGGCGTGGAAGCGGTGACGCCGGCTGGACTCAAGGATGTATACAAAGATTTTAACTTTTCCGGCGAGGAATTGGTCCGTCGCCTGCAAGAGTTCAAGAACCACAACATACACATCCTTGGCTCGTTCATTTTCGGGCTTCCCTCAGACCGGCAGGCCACGTTTGAAGCCACTCTCAACCTGGCGCAAAGAGCCGGCGTGACGTTTGCCCAGTTTGTGATGCTGACTCCTTTTCCCGGCACGGTGGATTTTGAGAAATGGGAAAAGGCGCAGCCCGATAGCGCCCAGGTGCATGGCATTCCGCTCAGCCGGTTCTGGTTGATTCCCTCGCAGGTCCGGCCCAAAATGTTTATGGAACACCCGGTGATGAGCTGTGACGAAATCCGGACGCGGACCCAGGGTGTGTGGGACCAGTTCTACAGCTTCAAATCCATCTGGGAGCGGTCCAGTTGCACACCCAACCTCAAATCACGGCTGGCGTTTGTTTTCATTTCCAAGCTTTACCGGCAAATGTATGCCGGCACCGGCATCTCCACGGACAGCGCACGGCGCAACAAAGCCAGTTCCTGGGCGCGATGGCTGGCCAAACCTTGCCGCCGGCTCTTCAGCGCCAGTCCCATGCCAGGATTGCAGGTCCCACCGGTGGTGACGGCGCCAAATATTAGACAAGAGGTTGCGACGTTAGCGTAAGCGAGCGCTTTCCCCGCTACCCTGCTTCCTCTTCGCTGTCTTCGATGGTCCGCTGGCCCATCACCCGCGTTTCGCCGCCCACAAGCTCCAGCGTGATGGGCGCTTCACCAGAATACTTTTCCACCAGTTCGGCCAGCCGTTGTGAGTGCGTCACTACCCAGAGCTGCGAATACTTGCCGGCATTGACCAGTTGTTTGGCCAGCGGCTCCAGCAGATCGGGATGCAAGCTGGTTTCCGGCTCATTGAGCGCCAGCAAGGACGGCGGATGCGGGCTCAGCAGCGTCGCCAGCAGACAGAGATAGCGTAAAGTGCCGTCTGAGAGTTCACGCGCGCGCAGAGGACGCCGCAATCCGGGCATGCGCAGCAAGACGGCAAACATGCCGCTGTCTTCATCGTGCTCAATTTCCAGAGACGCTCCGGGAAATGCCTGCCGTATCGCCTCATGCAGGTCCTGCGACTGCCCTACTTCATTGATGGTCTGGAGCGCAGCCGCCAGGTCGCGTCCATCGTGCGCCAGTACCGGTGTGCGAACGCCAACTTGCGGATGGCGCAGCGGAGACTCAGCGTCAGTGCGGAAGTGGTGATAAAAACGCCAGCGGCCCATCTCAGTGCGCAGAGAGGAAAGTTCAGGATAAAGATGCGGCTCGCGCAGCTGGGAGAGCACGGATTCGGTGGGCAGCAGTTCGCCGGAGTAATCGGCCAATCGCTCATCGTTGTCCAGGATCCATGCGCCTTTGGGTGAGCGCTCAAAGAACGTGACTTTGATGCCGTGTGGGGCGTCCATCCAAACGCGCTCTTCTTTGACTTCAGGATCAAGAGAGAAGGCGGACTTTTCACCCGAGCTCTGCTTGGGCAGTCCGCACATCAGCTCGTAAGAAAAGGTGTCTGTCTTGATGCCCAGCGTCATGCGCACCGGTTCCATGCGAATCGAGCCCGAGGACCTGCTCTTGCGCGCGCCGGCCCACAGGACTGAAGGCATTCCGCCCTCTTCCGCAATCACCTGGGCAAAGCCTCCAGCGGCGGCTTTAGCCAGCAGGAAGACGGAGTTATAAAGGTTGGTCTTACCTGTTGCGTTCGCGCCGGTCAACACGTTGATCTGGCTCAAGTGCAGCCGCAGACTGCGCACGGACCGGTATCCCGTCACATGAATTTCACGTATGGCCACGCAGGAATATTAAATGAAACCCGCCGAATCGGGACAAATACAAACCTGAAATACAAAGTTTTTTCATAGTTCCCTGTTGCCAAAGGGGGTTGGCTTCTCAGTACAATAGCGCCGATGCGGCAGGGACATCCATCTTCGACACTGGTGCATGACGAAACATTCCGCCGACTGTGCCGGGCACGCGATCTGCTGGCCGCTGAGTACCAGTCACAGGTCCTTCTGGATACGGCCGCTCGCGAGGCCTGCCTCTCTCCGTTCCATTTCCATCGCCTCTTCCGCTCCACGTTCGGCGAGACGCCGCACGACTTCCTGACTCGCAGACGCATGGACCGCGCGCGCCATTTGCTTGCTTCCGGTGAGATGACGGTCACCGAAGTCTGTTTTGATATTGGCTACTCCAGCCTGGGATCGTTCAGCACGAAGTTCCAGTCGCTGGTCGGTGTGCCGCCCACGCAATACCAGCGCCAGATCAGGCGGGTCTTCGGTTTTCAGCGGCCATGGAAGATCATGCTGATTCCGGCGTGCTACTTCTCTGCTATGGCGTGTGAACAGCAAGAATAAAGAAGCGCCGTCTCATTCCTTTGATTAGGATTGTGCAGCGAAGGAGGAAGCATGATTCAGCGCATGTCGCATTCCGCAATTTTTGTCCTTGACCAGGACGTGGCCAAGGATTTTTACGTGAACAAGCTGGGGTTCGAAGTAAAGATGGATCAATCGATGCCGAACGGCTTTCGCTGGCTTACGGTCAACCCCAAGGGCCAGCCCGATCACGAGATCATTCTCATGAAAGTCGCGCCGTCGCCATTCGAGGGCGCCAACGTGCAAAAGATCCAGCCAAAGGACGTGGAGACCATCCGTGAACTGATGAAGAAAGGCGCGTTCGGCGCCGGCGTCTTTCAAACCGCTGACTGCCACAAGACCTATGAAGAGATGAAGGCCAAAGGTGTGGAGTTTATTTCTGAGCCTAAAGAGCAGTTCTATGGCGTGGAAGCGGTCTTCCGCGACCCGTTTGGCAACTGGTTCAGCATGACCCAGCCAAAAAACATTTAACGATTCAACGACAATCTGCGGCAACGGCGTCCTGCCGCGTCTTGCCGCTTGCTGCCTGGCACGGCCTCTCCTAATCTCGAGGTCATTGGGAACCCTTGGGAGAGGAGGCAAGTCAATGTTCGGGCAGGCGCTGGCGTTGCTCGCGATCGGATTGGTGGTAAGTTCGGATGCGCTGGCGCAGCAGGCCCAGGCGCACCGGGTGATCGTGCGCAAAGGCGCCGGTCTGAAGCTGGCTTTGCTCCAGCCGCTCGATTCAGCAACGGCCAAAGCCGGTGACGACGTTCCTCTGCGCCTCTCCCGTCCATTGGTGGTGAACGGCGTGACCTTGCTGGGCGAAGGTGATGTGCTGCACGGCAAGGTCACCCGGGTCAAACGTTCAGGTCAGCGCTGCCGCAACGGCGAGGTCAACTGGAAGTTGGATCGCATACCATTCTCTGACGGAACCACGGCCAGGAGCAGCGTCCACTTCACGTCGCCCACCCCGGATGACAATGTCGCCGATCAACTTGATACCGGAGAGGTCAACCCCTTCGTCTGGCTGTTCGTAGTTCCTCTTGCGGGACCTTTTGCCGCTGCATTCATCGTCATCGCCTCGCCGGTTCTGTTGTTCAACGCGCTCTTTCCTGACGTGTTCACCTCTTGCACCATGCCGGGCAAAGAATTCCAGTTGCCCGCCAATGCCACCGTCGGCGTGGTGATTTTGAAGGACCATCATGTCAGCTATTGATTGGCTGCGCATCCTCGAGGGCTTCCGCTATTGCTTTCGTTGGAGCAGGGCGCTCTTCATTGGCGTGTTCGTATCACGCACCGGTGCGCGACGGCCTGCGGCGTAAAGGAATTTCATTTTTACAACCTGCAACTTTGGCAGGCATTCTCCGCTGCGGCAAAGTTGTCGTTTAATCGTAGAAAAAATCTGGCTGCATATCCGGATCATTCGTCCCGACGAAAGTCATATCAATACCACTTCGGGAAGGTACCCTCCTTCGACTGGAAAACCGGTAACTGGCGTCCTAACAAAGCGCTGGCCGTGCATTCGCAGCTCCTCATTCAATTCCTGAAATTGCTGCCGGCCCTGGTCTTGATCCCGAATAACCTCCTGCGACTCTACCAACTAGCCTTGCAGACACTCCCTGCAGCTCTCGCGATGGCAAAACCTGATAATCATCACAACGAGACACCTCTCATGCGGCAGCCTCGTTATTTGATTGAGCAGAAAGAAAAAGCCCGCATCTATTTTTCGCCCCATGCAAACAGATTTTTTGGGTGTTCTGGAATCAGTGCAACTTGGCCGATCATGCGGCCTTCTGAAAGTTATGTGCCTGTGGGGGTAGGAGGCGCGCTCTCTTGGGTCGTCTAAGTTTGAGCATCCCAAAACAATGAAACAGGAGAATGTGTAATGAACCTCTCGCAAGAGCAACGTGAATTAGTCGCGAACGAACTCAAGAAATTCGGCTCCGAATTGAACCTTTCCGAGGAGCAGAAAGGGAAGTTCCATACTTTCCTTTCCGAATCATACGGAAAGCTGCAGGAGTACAAAAGCCAGAACCCGACGGCAACCAAGGAAGACATCGTCAAGAAGGTTGCAGCCAATCGCACCCAGCTTCGTGAACGGCTGGTCAACTTCCTCAGTCCGGAACAACTGCAAAAGTGGGACGCTGGAGTCGCCAGGGCAAAAGAATTCCTAGGCCATAAGATCGCAGCGTAAATGCATACGGTGCTGGCGGCCTGGGCGAACGTCCCGGTCGCCAGCAAGTATGCGACCTCTGATCTTTTCGCAATTACTCATACCGCAGCGCCACAATGGGATCTACTTTCGTGGCCCGCCGTGCCGGCAGATAGGAAGCGAGCAGCGCCACAGCAAAGAGCAGGAGCGCCACCGCGGCAAAGGTCAGCGGATCGGCGGCGCCAACCTCATATAACATCGATTGCAGAAAGCGCATGAGAATGAACGAGCCCACCAGGCCCAGAATCACCCCAATGATTGTGGTGACCATGCCTTGTCCCATCACGAGCCGCAGCACATTTCCGGCACTTGCACCCAGGGCCATACGAACGCCCATCTCGCGAGTGCGTCGCGCCACCGAATATGCCAGAACACCGTAGATTCCCGCGATCGCCAGCAACAGCGCGGTCCCGGCAAAAATGCCAAACAGCACAAGATTGAAGCGGCGCACGCTTGTGGAAGCAGCGAATATCGTGGCAAAGCTGCTGCTGCTGGGCGGAACGTCAGGATCAAGCTCGCGCACGATCTTTTGCGCCGACGCTATCACCGCCGCCGGGTCTCCGGCCGTGCGCACCACGGCGCTGAAGCGGCTGGTAGTTTGCGGCCGCTGGCGATAGTTCACATAGATCGTCGGACGCGGCGGCGTTTCCAGGGTGCGCTCGCGAACATCCCCCACAACACCAATCACGGTCAGCAGACGCGGGTCGCCATCCATGTTGCCAAATTCAATGCTGCGGCCGATGGGGTCCTGATTGGCCCACTTCTCGCGGACAAGCGATTCGCTGATCACTGCCACATGGGGAGCGTCCATGGCGTCGCGATCATCGAACAGGCGGCCGCGCACCAAAGGTATGCCTATGCTGCGGAAGTAGCCTTCGCTCACGGAAGTATAATCGGCGGAACCGCCCTGTTTGGGATCACGGAACAGCTGGCCAAAGAAATCGGTCAGCTCTTTCATCAGCGCGCTGTCTTCCCTGACATCGCCGCGCGCCGCGCGGTTGATCAGTTCCTGGGTCCGGGGCGAGATCTGCTGTGGGTTCACCACGGCAAACCCGCCATTGGATGAAATCCCAGTCGCCAGCGGAAGGGCGTTGGTGCCGCCAACGTCCTCAACACCGGGCAGCGCCCGCAGACGCGCGAACAACTCATTCAGGAATTGCACGCGCCGTATTTTCATGTCTGGAGAAAAAGCGGAGGGCAATGCTAAATCGATTGTGACAACATGCTCCGTACGAAACCCCGGATCAACCGAAAGGACCCGCATCAGACTGCGGCCAAAAAGTCCCGCACCGATGAGCAGCGTCATGGTGATTGCCAATTGCATCACAACGATGGCGCGGCCAATGAACTGCGTGCTGAAGCTGCTGGCGCTGCCTCTGCCGCCTTCGGCCAGCGCGGCACGAATATCGCCCGAACTGGCGCGCATGGCCGTGAACGTTCCCAGTCCTACAGCTACGGCAAGTGAGAGAGAGAAAGCGAACAGCAAAACCGGCAGGTTCATGGAAACACCAGCCAAGCCGGGCGTGTCTGGCGGCGCCAGCCGCAGGAGCCAGTGAACGCCCCAATACGCGCCAAGAACGCCAACGACGCCGCCAGTGAGCGAAAGCAGCAGCGTTTCCGCCATGAACTGGCGTAGCATGCGGCCACGCGAAGCCCCCAGCGCGGTGCGAACGGCGAGTTCAGATTCACGCGCGGCCGCCTGTGCCAACAAGAGGTTCATCACGTTGGCGCACGCGACCAGAAGCAATGCGCCTACCGCACCCAGTAGCAGCAACAACCGAAATCGCACGGTGCTGGTCAACGCGTCTTGCAGGCGCACGACTGATACGCCCGCTATATCCACTTCATCGCCATACTGCTTTTTGATGGCGCGCCCGATTGAGGCCAGGTCTTCCCTTGCCTGCTGCAGCGGAACACCATCGCGCAGGCGCGCAACGGCCGTCCAGTTGTGCGCGGTCCGGCTGGGTAGCGGCGGATCAAGTTCTCTGGGGATCCACACGTCGGCGTCTTCCGGGAAGCGGAAGCCAGGCTGCAACACACCCACCACCGACGCAGACTCGTTCTCCACGCGCAACTTGACCACAGAGAGGTCGGCGGCGGAATTCAGGTATTGCCTCCAATAGTTGTAGCTCACCAGCACTACTGCGCCCGCACCCCGCCGCTGATCTTCCGGCGCAAATCCGCGGCCCTTCACCAGCGGGGCCCGCATCAAGGGGAAGAAATCACTGGAGACACTAGCCACTATCAGCCGCTTTGGCTCCGAACCGCCCGATACAGACTGCAGCCAGCCACTAAACTCTGCCAATCCCTGCAAAGAGCGGTTCTGGCTGCGTAAATCCTGAAAGTTGGGATCGGCCAGGTTCATCGTGTTCCCTTTGCTGTCCTGCTCCCAAACCTGGACGAGTTGGTCCGGCTGATCGTACGGAAGCGGCCGCAGCAACACACCATAAACAACGCTGAAGATGGCTGTCGTCGCGCTGATGCCCAGTGCCAGAGTCAACACGGCGATCAAGCTGAAACCGGGGTTACGGCGCAAAACACGCAGGCCATAGCGCAGATCCTGGAACAAAGTGGGTATCCAGTTTCCGCCCCACATGCCGCGCGTGACTTCCTTAACCAAGCTCACGTTTCCCAGTTCGCGCCGGACAGCATATCGTGCCTCGTCAGGCCTCTCGCCGCGCGCCACGCGGTCCTGCTCGGCCATGCGCAGATGGCTTCCAATTTCCTCGTCCAGCTCCTGCTCACGCTTCTCTCTGTCGCTGAAACTCATGCCTTGCTTTCCTCCCCGATGGGATTCAGAATGCCTGCCATTGCTTCCATGACCTGCTTCCAACGCGACCGCTCAGAAGCCAACCGCTTCCTGCCCAGGACCGTCAAGCGATACGCCTTGACCCGCTGTTTGTTCTCTGAAACCTTCCACTCCGACTGGATCCATCCTTGCTTCTCCAGCCGGTGCAACGCCGGGTAGAGCGATCCTGTATCCACCTGGAACACCTCGCCCGAATTGCCGTGAATGGCCTGGCTGATGCCGTAGCCGTGCTGCGCACCCCAGCGCAGTGTTTGCAAAATCAGCAGATCCAGCGTCCCTTGTAGCAGTTCGATCCGGTTTTGATAACGTTCTTTCCTGGGCATGTAGAGAGCCTACACCCATGGGGGTAGGTTATCTACAGCCTGGAGCGACATTTTTTCACCACGGAGGGATCAGGATGGCGCGTCTGGTGCGGATGCGGAATCACAACAAGTCAAAGAAATCAGTGATGCGGCGAACTAGATGGGCCCCACCCTCCGCAAAAAGCGCGAAGGGGGCACCCACTTCATCCGAGGACCTTCATGCAGCTGGAACAAAGACGGCTTTATCGCGTGCGGACCTGAACATCACTTTGTCCAAAGTAATCGGAAGTTCGCGTACTCTCACGCCGGTAGCGTGGAAGACTGCGTTGGCGATCGCCGCTGCGACGCCGACGATACCAATCTCGCCAAGCCCCTTCGCCCCGAGCGGATTGAATTTATCGTGCTCCTCTACAAAGATGACGTCGATGTCGTGCACGTCGGCATTGACCGGCACGTGATAATCCGCGAGGTTATGGGTCATGATGCGTCCGAATTTGTGATCGATCACGCCTTCCTCTTCCAGGGCCATACCCAAGCCCCAGACCACTCCACCCATCACCTGACTGCGGGCCGTTTTCGGATTCAGGATGCGTCCCGCCGCCACGGCGCTGACCACACGCGTGACATGGATATTGCCCAGGTCTTCATCCACTTTCACTTCAGCGAACACCGCGGAATGTGCCCAGTGTGCATATTTCTCGGCTTCCTCACTGCGCTTGGTGGCGCTCTCTTCCTCAAGCCGCTCAAGTTTGCCGTGGCGCATCGCATCGCGGAAGGAAACCACCCGGGCAGGATCGGCGGGAGAGCAAATGTTCCCTTCGGCGAAGATCACGTCCTGGAATTCGATACCTGCAAGCGGTGAGTTTTTCAGGTCGCGCGCCAGCAGAAACAACTTCATTCTCAGCTTCTCACACACAACCTGCACCGCCGATCCCACGGTCGAGGCAGTGAATGAGCCGCCTTCAACCGGCGCATTGGGAAGCGAGGAATCACCGAGCTTGAACGTTACTTTCTCCATCGGCAGGCCAAGGCTATCCGCGGCGATCTGAGTCATGATCGTGTACGTTCCGGTCCCGATGTCTTCGGTTGCGCTGGCAACCGTCAGGTCGCCGTTGATGCTCAGCACGGCCCTTGCGCTTGCCTCCAATTGCATAGCGTCCCAGACACCGCTCGCCATGCCCCATCCAACGAGGTTGTGTCCCTCACGCATTGACCGTGGTTTCGGATCGCGACGCGTCCACCCAAATTTTTCCGCGCCTTGCTGGTAACAGGCGCGCAGTTCTTTACTCGAGAATGGCTTGCCTTCGTTGTAGTCCTTATCTGTGTAGTTCCGCAGCCGCAATTCGACCGGGTCCATGCCAAGCTTCACCGCCAGCTCGTCCATGGCACACTCGATCGCGTACACGCCCCATGCTGCTCCCGGCGCCCGCATGTCGCAGGGTGAATTGACATCCAGAGAGACAACTTTCTGGCCGAGTTGGACGTTGTCACAACGGTAGAGCAGGCTCGACCAGCCGACCAACGGTTCACTGTATTGTTCGAACTGCGAAGTTTCCGCGACGGCTTCATGAATGAGCGCCTGTAACTGGCCTTCGCGCGAAGCGCCCAAAGCAACACGCTGCAAAGTGGCCGGGCGATGGCCAAGGCCGAACATCTGCTGCCGGGTCAGTGAGACCCGTACAGATCGTCTCAACTCCCGAGCGGCAAGCACAGCCAAAAATACCGGATATTGAGGACGCAGTCCTGATCCAAATCCTCCGCCCATGAACGCACAAACCACGCGCAGGCCGCCTTTGGGTATGCGGAAGATTCTCGATAGATAGCCTTCTACGTTCTGAACTCCTTGCGTCTTGTCATAAACGGTGAGCTTCCCTGATTCGTCGCGGACCACCGTGGTTGCATACAGCTCCATCGGATTGTGATGTTCGACCGGCGCAAGATACTCGGCTTCAAGCTGCACGGAAGCACGGGCCAAGGCGGCTTTCGCATCGCCGCGCGGCGCGGGCGGAGGCGGAATCAAGTCCCGGGGTTGCGGCACAAAAGCATCGGCGAGTCTGGCTTTCAGGTCCGTGCGGTGCGGGGCCTGCTCATACTCGATTTTGACGAGCGATGCCGCATACCTCGCCAGCTCAGGCGTCTCAGCTACCACCAATCCGATGGG
>JBGPZS010000506.1:0-3226 GCA_041493865.1 Terriglobia bacterium | reverse complement strand
GGCACCAGGCCGAAAAGCAGACCCGTAACAACAGACAACAGAAGAGTGAATACCAGCACGGCAAAATTCAGGTGTACTTCATTCATGCGGGGCAAAGTCGGTGGACTTAATGTCAGGAGCGCTGGAACTCCCACCAATGCGAGAACGTAGCCGGCAACGCCACCCAACAGCGACAAGATGAGGTTTTCCGTCAGAAGCTGACGTATGATGCGCGACCTCGGCGCACCGAACGCCATGCGTATGGCAATTTCCCGGCGACGCTCGGCAGACTTCGAAAGCACCAACGTAGCCATGTTGATGCAGGCGATGACGAGCACGAGTCCAACGGCTCCAGATAACACCAGTAGGATGAGCCGGAAATTTCCGACAATGAATTCCTGCATCGGGACAATTGTCACTCCCAGCTTGCTGCCGTTGAATTTAGGGTATTGTTCACGCAAGCGTTCCGCCACCGCATTGAATTGCTCTTGGGCTTGCTGCGGTGTGACCCCTGGTTTGAGCCGCGCGATGCCGCGAAGGAAACTGATTGATCCGCGATCCAATCTTCTGGGATCGCTGTCCGGGCGCAACGCTCTCGCCATTTGTCCTCGGTAATACGGAAATGCGAAGTCGGCGGGCAGCACTCCCACAATCGTGTAAGGTTCGCCACTGATAGAAACTTTCTGGCCAACCACTCCTGGATCGCCGCCGAAACGCCGCTGCCAGAAGCCATAGGTAAGAACGACGACGAGCGGGCTATCAGGACGATCATCGTCAGGCACCAGGGTCCTACCGACCGCTGCGTTCACGCCCAAGAGATGGAAAGCATCGGCGGAAATCTTGACGCCCTGGACACGCTCAGCATCTCCATGCCCAGTCATGGTGGCGCCCCAGTCGCCTATTGCGGAAAGCCCCTCCAAAGTCTGATTGCTCTGGAGAAAGTCCTGGAAATCCGGGAGAGAGAATGGCTCCTGGACTATGTTGGGAACGCGTGCCATAAAGGACACGACACGCTCTGGGTCGCGAAAGGGCAATTGCCGCAATACCACTGCATTCACAACGCTAAAGATGGCAGTGCTGGCCCCGATCCCGAGCGCCATGGTGAGAATGCCGATAATTGCAAACCGGCGGTTCTTGAGTAACAACCGTATCCCGTGGCGAGCATCCGTTCCAAAGTCCCCAAGACGATCCATCGTATGCCTCTTCAGTTTTCGTTTAGCTTCTTGCGGCGGCAGAGGGGCTATCCGCTCTCTCAATACCCGCCGATACACGTCTTCTTATCCTGCTTGCCCGTTCAACGGGGATGACACCAAGGTGAACGCGCGTTCCGCAAGCGCTAAAGCCTCATCGCATGCTTCTGGCGTTCCTGCGTGTACCACTGCATAACCGTACCGTCCATTCACATGATCTTTGGGCGGTAAAAGCAACTTTTGTCCTGGCGTGATCAGCGGGGCGGCTGTATGCACGCTGACGGGCAATGTGGAGTTGTCAATCTGCACGCTGCTTGCTATCACATCCTGCGGCGGATAAAAGAAACGTATGGCGGCAATTTGTTTTCGCTTCAATTCGGTGCTCGGTGCCGTGCCGCACGCCAATTCTGCTGCTACCTGGCCGGGGCTGATACCTGTGGCCACCTCGCCAACATAGGGGATCAAATCACCCCCAAGCCGTGCATTGATCTCAACGATTCTTGGCCCGGCAGTTGTCAAACGGAATTCAGTGTGCGTAATGCCATCGTCGAACCCAACAGCCCGGTGCGCATCTTCCAAGACACCCAGAAATTTTGAGTCCTGCAGCAACGGGTCCTCGGCGTTCACAACATGCCCAATCTCTTCGAAATGGGGATAGAAGCCAGTCACTTTGCGTGCCAGATAAAGTGGGAGCATCTTCCCCCGCCACCAGGCGGTATCAATGCTGACCTCGGGGCCATCCATGTACTCTTCGATCAACACGCTTCGCTCGTACTGGGGAACGCCATTTCGTGCGGATTGAGCGTGCGTAAGAGCCACGGCCAGCTGCTCCTCATTCTGGGCGAGGGTCACGCCATAGCTGGCCCCCATATCGCGCGGCTTTACAATCACCGGGTAGCCGATTCGTGCAGCTGTTTGAAGCGCTTCTTCCACACTGCCTACGAGAACGGAAGCCGGCTGGGGCATTCCATAGGCGAGCATTGCCTCTCGCGACAGATGTTTGTCCCGACACCGTATAATGCCTTCTGGGGTAGTGCCCGGCAGTCCCAAAGCCCGTGCCAATTCCGCTGCCTGGATCATGCGCATCTCATTCCAACAGAGCACACCGGCTATTTTTACTTCTGTGGGCAGGGAGCGAGCTGCTTCCGCAAGAGCTGCTGAATCCTGCGAAGAAACCACCGTATATCCGATCACATACGGTTTTTCCCATTTGGGCTCCCGGTCATGAAATAGCCACACGTCAGCGTGCTCGGCAACTGATCGCAGCAAATACTCACGGTACAGCACATGCCCAGTGGTCAAGATAATAATCGTAGGTTTCGCTTGGCCCGACTTGTCCTCGTCCCGAGTCACTCAGTATCCCTCTAAGATGGCACTACGCAATCGGGAGAGAGCATCTCGATGATCTCTGGTTCCATGGCCAGGATCGCCTGCCTATCCTCTTCGATGACACTGAAATCTTCGTGCAGCAAATAGACGGTCGCGGCCGCTTCCGTAAGATTCCGCGTCGGTTTGACCTGCGCACCCTCTTTTACGTTGAAATCTACTTTCTTGAAACTGCGCAGGGCACGAAGCGGAGCATCGGAGATCTTGCCCACAACACCATCTGTATCGCAGGAGAGGAAAACAAACTCGAGATGTTGATAAAAGGGCTTTTCCTTACGGCGGCAATACGCCTTGAAGGCCTCGGGGGCATGATAGGCCGTCACGCTGAGTGAAACCTGGCTATGCCCGTAAACCTTGCTGATGAGCTCAGGATCAAGCGAGCAACCAGCCAAACGCGCACCGACCTCAATCAACACGGGACCATTCTTGTCCACCATAATTTCCACATGGGTCGGACCGTTGCGAATGCCCAGAGCGTCCAGGACCGTGCCCACATAACTTTCTAAAGCGTTAGCCAGCGCGAAATCCCGAGACAGGAACGAGCAAGACTTATAAATGTTGGCGCCATCGACCGTGAACGACTTACCGTACTTTAGAAAATCGCTCACCATGTGCTGGCCGTCGCGGCTCACCGTGTCTACGACATATTCCTCGCCGGCGATAAACTCTTG
>JBGPZS010000429.1:0-4005 GCA_041493865.1 Terriglobia bacterium | reverse complement strand
GTGGCCTCCGGCTGTTTCCAATAACCTTCCATCACACCGTCACTCCGGGCCACGATCTCACCGATGCTCTTGCCATCGCAGGGAACATCGTTGCCCTCGGCATCGACAACACGTATCTCGACGCCGGGGATCGCGTGGCCGGTGCACGCCTGCTTCTCATAGCGGGCCGGCCCCTGCCAGTCGACCCCGGCCTTCATGCGGGCCGTGGTCAGCACCGGTGCTGTTTCCGTAAGGCCGTAGCCGGAGAAGCAAGCGCAGCCGAGTTTTTCTTCCACCTCGCGCACCAGCGTCGGCGAAGAAGCGGCTCCGCCAATGTTCATACGCTCCAGGCTCTTCAAGTTGAATTTTGGTCGCTCCGGACAATTCACCAGAGCGGTCGCCATGGCCGGTACGACGCTCAGAGACTGCGCGCCTTCCCGCTCAATCAGGCGGAAGACTTCGGCGGTCTCAAACTTGCGCATCATTACGTGCTTGCCGCCGACATACGTCAGTGAATGGGCTACGCCCCAGCCATTGGCATGAAACAGAGGAATGGTGTGCAGCTCTACCGATTCAGAATCGATGCCACTGTTGATGGCTACATTCAGCGCATGCAGATAGATATTGCGATGCGTCAACATTACGCCTTTGGGGTTGGCGCTGGTGCCGCTGGTATAGAAAAGCTCGGCCAGCGAGTTTTCATCCACCTGCATCACGTCGGTGCGATACGGCGCGGCCGCGGTCAGCAAGTCCTCATAGTTCTGCGGCAACATCCAGGAAGTCCTGGAAGTGAAGTCCAGCGGGACAAACGTTCTTACGGATTTGAGGTCCTTGCGGAACGACTCCAGCAGGGGCGCGAACTGCTCTTCAAAGAGGACGACCGAGGTTTCAGAGTCATTCAGTATGTAAGCCAGTTCCAGCGAAGCCAGCCGTATGTTCAGAGGAAGCAGGACGGCGCCGGCTTCCAGCACGCCGTAATAGCTTTCCAGCAGCCGATGGCAGTTAGCGCTCAGGAACGCCACGCGCTCGCCCGGCTGTACGCCGAGCCCGCGCAGGGCCCCGCCCAGGCGTGCGGTACGGTCCGCAAATTCCGTGTAGTTAAAGCTCTGGTCGCCACAGACCACGGCGGTCCGGCGCGGGTACTGCTGTGCCGCGTAGCGCAGAAACCGCAGCGGTGTAAGAGGAATATTCATGATGACCTCAATATGCTCAAGCGCACTGGCCTCCATCCACCACCAGTACGTGACCGTTGACGTAAGCGGATGCGTCCGAAGCCAGGAAGACCGCGGCGCCTTTCAGATCGTGATCGGTACCGAAGCGGCGCGCCGGAATGTGGCTGAGCAGATAATCTCTTTTGTGCTCGATGACTTTTTCAGACATGTGCGTAGGAAACCATCCGGGAGCAATGGCGTTGACCTGGATATTATGCCGCGCCCATTTCACGGCAAGATCGCGTGTGAATGAAATCACGCCGCCTTTGCTTGCATGATATGCGATTGCCTGCACCGCCTCCGGAGGAGCACCCTTCAGCCCGGAGACTGACGCCATATTGATGATCTTACCGCTCTCCTGCTTGAGCATGATTTTACCGGCGGCCTGGGCGCAGAGGAAAGTGCCGGTAAGGTTGGTCTCCAGCACCTTGTTCCACTCGGCCAGAGTCATTGATTCCGTGGGAGCACCCCAGGAGATCCCGGCGTTGTTAATCAGGATGTCAACGCGGCCGAATTGGGAGACTGTGGCCGCGACCAGCTGCTCAACGCTGGCCGGGTCCTTAACGTCGCAGGCCAGGGCCAGGGCGCGGACGCCGAGCTTTTCCATATCGTGCGCCGCTTCCTCGCAACGCTCTTTCTTGCGCGCGCACAAAACAAGGTTGGCCCCCACTTCAGCCAGTGCCTCCGCCATCTGGCGACCGAGCCCAATGGACCCGCCGGTAATGATGGCGACGCGGCCAGTCAAGTCGAAAAGTTGTTTCACGTTCTTTGGCGCTTTGTTGGTCATAGTCATGAGCGATCCAGTCTCTTGGCAACAAAATTAAAACATCTCCTGGGTTGATGTGCCTGACTCATTTGCCGCAGCGGCTGAAGCCGTCCATATTACAGACCTAAAACGCAGGCATAAATGCCTGCTCCACCCAGTTTCAACTGCGGCAATTCTAGACTCGAGATGGACATCAATGCCTGCTCGACCTCGTTATGCAGACAGCAACTGTATAACCTCTAAGAACTTTTCATGATGCCGGTGGGCCGCGGGATAGCTCCCGTCTCCCAGGGCGCTTTGAGTTCCGTGTGCCACTCCAGCAAAGCAGGACCCGGCGCCTCCAGCCAATCAGGCAGCCTTTGCCGCAGACGGTCCAGCGCCGTCACGCGCTCGGCGCGAATGCCATAAGCCTCAGCCACGCGGCAAAAGTCAGGGTTCTTCAGGGCGATTTCATGCGTCTGGCCGAACATGGAGCGCTGAAGAAAAGCGATCACGCCGTAAGATTCATCGTTGACCAGGAGTATCTTCACCGGCAAGCCGTACTGCGCCAGAGTGGCCAGCTCGTGCTGCGTGTATTGAAAACCACCGTCACCGGCAATGCATACGATTTTGCGAGCGTCACCGGATTGCCGCATGGCGCACGCCGCGCCGATGGCTGCCGGCAGCCCGTAGCCCAGGGTCCCCGACCCTGAAGGATATAGAAACGTTCCCGGCTCCAGCACAGGAAAGAAAGCGGAAGCCCAGTAATTGAGAATCGATTGATCATTCACCAGCACGTCATGGCGATGCATGGAAGCGCGAAGCAGCTTGAGCGCTCCATAGCTCTCTTGCCCTAAAGCCTCCAGCCGCTCTGTTTCCTGGGCCTTGATTGCAGGGATATCGCACCAGGGTGATCGCGGCTCAATTCGCTGGGACCACGCCCCGGCAGTCCCGGCGATGTCACCAACAATTCGCGCAGAAGGAATTCGATCACCGGCGTAGCCCGCATCTTCGACCACCTGCATATGGTGCGGGGGAAGCTTTAGTCCAAACCGTCCGGTATCAAACTCAGTAAGACGTGCGCCGAAAGAAATCAGTAAATCGCTTTCAAGGAAAACGTCCTGCACCGCTCCCAGCCGGGAGATACAGCCAAGAGATAGCGGATGATCCCCGGGAAACATTCCCTTTCCTGTGGTCGTGGTGAACACTGGACACTGAAGCAATTCCGCAAAGAGGCGGACATCGCCGGCGGCATTACGCGCTCCTGAGCCGAGAAGAATTGCAGGCTTACGGGCCTGGGCGATGTGCTGGGCTGCGTGGTCTACGCCGTGCGCTGGAGCCGCATGGTGTGGTTTTGCCGGCGCGTCAGCTTCAGGCCCGCTCACCGGCGCAAGAAAGAAGTCGTGTGGTATCTCTATAAATGCCGGGCCGGGCAATGGACCACGGAGCACCTCAGCGGCTTGAGCAAAGGTTTGGATGATTGCGTCCGGACTGGCCACGCGGCAGGCAAAACGCGTCAGCGGCCGGATGATCTCCAGTTGCTCTGGGGTCTCATGCAGAGCACCGCCCGTCTTTGCGAGCAGCGGTGAAGCTATGTTCGTGCCGATCAGAAGGACCGGAGTGTTGGTCTGCAAACTTTCGAGCAGCGGGACCAGGGTAAAGAGGTTTCCTGGACCAGTGGATGCAAACACCACGGCGACCCGGCCACTGCAACGATAGAAGCCGTCTGCGGCGAAGCCCGCTGCTTGTTCATGGCGGACAACCCAATGGTGGAATTCAGGCGTCTGGCGGAGCGCTTCATAGAGCGCAATGTTGTGAATGCTGGGAATACCAAAGCCCGCGGTAATACCGTGGCGCAACAACGAAGCCACCACGGCCTGTGCGCCGGTCATCTGGCTGATCTGGGGCGTGGTATGAGGGGCAACGGACATGCGCAACGGAACGTCAGAAAACGAAATACCGCTGATCGGCCGGCGGTTCGTGCGTAAAGAGAAAACGACGGAGGCGATAGGCCGCCTCCGTCGTCAGGTTAAGAGCTAGAAGCCGATGCGAACGCCAAACTGCAGCTGG
>JBGPZS010000431.1:0-3988 GCA_041493865.1 Terriglobia bacterium | reverse complement strand
CATCACGTACTTGATGACTTCGTAAAGGATCTCCGACTTCACCGGTTTCTGGACAAAGTGGCGGGCGCCTTTCTGCAGCGCGGCCACAATATTTTCCTGGTATCCGACCGAGGAAACCATGACGATGCGCGCATCCGGGTGCGACCGGACGATGCGCTCCGCCGCCTCAATGCCTTCCATTTGCGGCATGGTGATGTCCATCAGCACCATGTCAGGCGTGGTGCGGTCAAATTCAGTGATGGCGGTGCAGCCGTCGCCGGCTTCGCCGACGATTTCGCCGCCGAAAGCCTCCACCATCTTGGCCACGTTCTTGCGCGCGAAGACGGAATCGTCCACCACCAGGTACCGGATCGGCTTGCCGTCCTTGCGAATCAGAATCGGAAATGTTTCCATATGCTTCTTCTCCTTGCAGCTCCAACTAAACTCTTACCGCTCGACCAATCTTTTCCGGATTGCACTGCATGGCCAGCGTGTTGGCCAGCATGTCCAGCGGGACCACGCGCACGGCGTGTCCGCGTTCAATGGCAGCTTTAGGCATGCCGAAGACGGTGCAGGAATCTTCGCTCTGCGCGATGGTCAGTCCGCCCGCGTCTTTCATCAATCCCAGTCCTTCAGCCCCGTCATCGCCCATGCCGGTCATTAATACGCCGACCGCCCGGCTGCCAAATTCCTGCGCCACGGAGCGAAACAGGATGTCCACCGACGGCCTGTGCCCGTTCATGCGCGCCTCATCGGAGAGCACCACGGTGTTTCCCAGCGGCATGCGCCGCACCTTGATGTGGCGGTTTCCGGGACAGATCAATGCGCGTCCCGCAATCAGCAGGTCGCCGGATTGCGCTTCCTTAACGTCAATGGCGCACGACTCATCCAGCCGGCGGGAAAACATCTCCGTGAACCCCTCAGGCATATGCTGCACCACAACAATGCTTCCCGGGAAGTCACCAGGTAGTTGCGTCAGCAGATACTGCAGCGCGTTCGGCCCGCCGGTGGAAATCCCGATGGCTACGATTTTGGTCGGCTCGCGCCGCGGACGCAAGGCCGTTTTGTTCGGCTTGGGCCGGTCGAACACAACCGGCGCTGTGGTGTTACGCAGTTTACTATTGGCCGCCACCTTGATCTTGTCAATCAGGTCTGCGGCGATCTCGTCCATGTGGGCGGAAGCGGCGTCGCGCGGCTTGGCCACAAAATCAAACGCGCCCATGGCCAGCGCTTTAAACGTCGCGCTTGCGCCTTCCGTGGTCAGCGCGCTCACCACGATCACCGGCACGCGGAACCTGCGTGTGATCTGGCGCAGGGTCTCGATGCCGTCCATGCGCGGCATCTCCAGGTCCAGCGTCACCACGTCAGGCCTGAGGTCTTCGATTTTCTTCAGCCCAAACGCTCCGTCCATGGCCGTTCCTACAACTTCAATTTCGCTGTCCCGGGCCAGGATCTGTGGAATCAATTTCCGCATCAGCGCGGAATCGTCCACCACCAGGACTCGCAATTTGCTGCTCATGCTGTGGCCCCCACCATCTGCAACCTGCCGAGTTTGGCAACGACACTTGAGAGATTCAGGATCAACACCACCGTGCCATCGCCCAGGATGGAAGCGCCGCTGACCAGGTCAGTGGCGACTAAATGGTCGTCCATGGCCTTAATTACCAATTCTTCTTCGCCTACAAGCTGGTCAACCACCAGGCCGAATTTGCGCTCGCCGGTGGAAATGACTACCACGAACATCTTGTCCGAGTCCGCAGGCTCCTGTGCCAGCCGGTGGAGATGCAGCAGCATAAGCACTTCACTGCGTAACTGCATTACATCGTGATTGTCCACGCGATGCAGCTCTCCTTGCCGGGTGCGCGTGATCTCAACCACTGACGCCAGTGGGACCGCGTACAAACGGTCGCCCACGCGGAACAGCAGCGCCTTGATGATGGCCAGCGTGAGCGGGACCTTCAAATAGAACGTGGTCCCTTTGCCTGCGGTGCTGCGGATGCTGACCGTACCTTTCAGTTTTTCCAGTACCGTCTTCACCACATCCATGCCCACGCCGCGTCCGGAAATCGCGGTGACGTGGTCGGCCGTGCTCAGTCCGGGATGGAAAATGAGGTTGTTGATGTCGGTTTCGCCCAGGACCCCCGCGTCACCCGGCTTGAGCAGGCCGCGTTCCACCGCTTTGGCGACCAGCCGGTCCCGGTCGATGCCGTGTCCGTCGTCGCTCACTTCAATCACAATCTGGTTGCCCTGGTGATACGCGTCCAGCGTTACGGTGCCCTGGGCCGGCTTGCCTTCATTGATGCGCTCCGCCGGAGATTCAATGCCGTGATCAACCGCATTGCGCACCAGATGGGCCAGCGGCTCCGCCAGCATGTCAAGAATGCTTTTGTCCAGGTCAGTGTCCTGGCCGGTGACCACCAGGTTGACTTCTTTGCCGCACGACTTGGCCACATCGCGCACTACGCGCGGGAAGCGGCGGAAAAGATGCTCCACCGGCACCATGCGGATCTTCATTACCGACTTTTGCAGGTCATTCATGATCCGTGCCTGGAACGCCATGGCATCAGAGAAACGCATCTTCAGCGAATCTTTCGGATAGCGCTTGTCAAATTCGTTGATGGCCTGGTGCAGCATGCTCTTGGCGATAATGAGTTCACCCACCAGGTTCAGGACTGAGTCAATCCTCTCCGCGTCCACGCGCAGTAGCGTCTCAGACATGCTGGCAAAACTTGTCGACTGTGAATCTGACAGCGCGGCAGTTTGGGTATTCACCACCGGGGAAACGCTCGCTTCGACAGGGACCGCCGTCGCCGTCGCCGTGGTCTCTTCTGCGTGGATCGCCATTTCCGTTTCGTCGTCCGCCGGGGCGGTTACGTGCTTCACAATGTCGAGCACATCTTCCATCTGCTCTTGCGGTTTTCCGGCCCTTTGCACCAGGACATCCGCAACCACGGAGGGGATACGGCACTTCTTGGCAATCCAGTCTTCGGAATGTTCGCTGGAAATGGCCGCTTCCACCACGTCAAGGTCGTTGCTCAGCGTGCTCTGGTCCGGCGCGATCGCCAGCAAACGTCCGCAATCCTGCAGCACGTTGCGAATGAGCTGCATGGCTGCTCCGCGCATGGGGCACTGCGGCTCAATCGAGAACGCCACGTTGTACACGCTTTCTCCGTGGCCCACCGCGTCCGCCACCACAATCTGCTCGTACTCGCTCCACACAAAGCGCGCCTGTAGCTTGTAACGGACATTGCCGGCCGGCTTGCGCGTGAGCGAGATGATCTGTTGTTTCAGTTCTTCGCCCGCGGGCGGCTGCAGGCTGCCGCGATAGGCGGAGAGCATGGAGCTGAAAGTGTCGGCGGCAATCAGCACCGCTTCCGCCAGGGCCTGTTTGCTCAGCGCCGCCACCTCCGGCCTTAGTACATCTTCCAGAGCGTGCGCCAGTTCGCTGAGCTCCGTGTAACCGCAAGCCGCGGAATCGCCCTTGAGCGTGTGCACGGTGCGGCGCACGCGGCGCAGCACCTCTTCGTCTTCAGGACGCTTCTCCAGCTCCAGGCCCTCTTCGTTGAGGGTCTGCAACAGTTCCGTTGCCGTCTCAAAGAAGAGTTCACGGAGCTCAGAGGCGCGATCGTCAGGGAAGAAGTTCAACCCGCCACCTCAATGCGCTGGTACGCCGTGCCGTTGTTCTGGTGCACCATCTTGTATTTGTCGGAGAGGCCAAAAAGGCTCTCCGCGTGCCCGATGAATAGAAAACCTTCCGCATTCAGGCAGCGGTAAAGCTTTTCCACCAGCCGCTTCTGCTCCGCCTCGTCAAAGTAGATCATTACGTTGCGGCAGAAGATCACGTCATTGCGCTGCGGCAGGAATTCGGTTTTGAGATTGTGAAAATCGAAATGGACCAGGTCTTTCAGGCCGCGCTTGATTGCATAGCGCTCGCCCACCTTGTCGAAGTAGCGCAGGCGATACGCGTAGTCCACCGCTTCCATCTGGTTTTCCGGATAGATGCCTTCCT
>JBGPZS010000153.1:0-8307 GCA_041493865.1 Terriglobia bacterium | reverse complement strand
GTTTGGGTGGCAAGAACGAAAGCAGTGTTCGATAAGCGTGCAGAAAGGTAGTGAGTGCCGAAGTTATTTCGTTTCATTTCAAATTGCAGGCGTGATTGCCAGTAGCCACTCTTCTTGAAGATTGACGGCTATTCCCAAAGCCTTGCTCTGGGCCGTCTTTGAATTTTCGAGTACGAGTTTTCGGTTGCTCCAGGGGAACAAAAAGCGATATAATCGCATGGATCGGGCAGACCGTCCGCGACGCGAAAGCAAGATCTTTGAAAACTGAATAGAAGCAAGGAAGCAATCAGCATCAGCCCTGTGCCGTATTAACTAAAGAGTAAAATTCATGATTCGAGTGGCCGGAAAAAATGAGCGTGATTCGAGGGCAAAACGAAGCGAAAAAAGGGCTTTGACTGCCTTATGATTGTCTTGTCGAATGGCATTTATCCCTTTGTTTGCAACAAGAGCGCTACCCCCGGGTGGGGGTGCGGCGGAAAAGTTATATAAGAGTAAACAAAGTCGATGCATCGGAAACCGGACTTGGCCGCGAATTAACGCGAATGAACACGAATCAGGGCTGTTGGTGATAGGGTTCCCTCACCTTCGGCAGGCTCAGGGGTCGGGATGGGTAGAAAAAAAGCTAGATCGCCTGTTCCAGCGTAGTCGGCGGAGTGAGGCTTTCAATCTTGACACGCAGGATGCGGTGACCGTCCATCTGCAGCACTGTGAAGCGGCGGCCGTCGTATTCGAAGCGCTCACCGCCTTTGGGGATCCTGCCCAGTTGCGACATGACAAAGCCGGCCAGGGTTTCAAAACCTTCTTCACGAGGCAGCAAGATGTCATACTGGGTTTCAAGGTCGCGGAGGTTGAAGCCGCCGTCAAGCACCACCGCGCCGGACGCCAGGGCCACGGCAGGACGCTGGGCCACGTCAAACTCATCTTCCAGTTCGCCGACGATCTGTTCCAGCACGTCTTCCACGGTCACCAGGCCGCTGATGGAGCCGAATTCATCGACCACGACCGCGAGGTGGCGCTTACGCTTCTGGAATTCCAGCAAAAGGTCGTCCAGAGTTTTGGTCTCAGGAACGAAGAGCACTTCACGCATGATGTGGCGCACCTTCAGGTCGCCGGAGCGCTGGGCGAAGACCTCGCCGGCGGAGAGACGCATCTGCATCAAGCGGGAGAGGTCCTTGGAATAAAGCAGGCCGACGATGTTTTCCCGGCCTTTCTCGGGGTCGTAAACGGGGACGCGGGAATGCTGCTCTTCCACGACTTTAGCGCTGGCTTCGTCCAGGGGCATGTCCGCGGGGAGGGAGAAGATTTTGTGCCGGGGCACCATAATCTCGCGCACGGTGGTGTTTCCCAGCTCCAGAGCGTGATGGATCATCTCCTCTTCGGCTTCAGGCAGCAGGCCCAGGCGGCGGCTGGCGGTAACGATCAGCTTCAACTCATCGGCCGAATGGGCGCTGCCTTCACGCCGGAGCCGGGAGCCGAAGCCACGCAACACCAGGTTGGCGGACTTGTTCATGAGCATCAGGAAAGGGTGAGAGATGGTCATGAATGCGTCCATGGGGCCGGCGACGGCCAGGGCAACGCGCTCGGCGCGCTCCAGGGCCAGAGACTTGGGAACAAGTTCGCCGAGAATGATCAGCAGATAGGTGATGAAAAGGAAGGCCAGAGTGGCGGAGAGTCCGTGGGCATACAAGTGGGCGTAAGGTATGCCGACCAGCCAGGGTTCGATAATCGTGGCAATCGTCGCCTCACCCACCCAGCCCAAGCCGAGGCTGGCCAGGGTAACGCCAAACTGCACGGCAGGAAGAAATTCATCCAGGCGCTGCTGGATCTTGCGGACCGTGCGGGCGCCAATGCGGCGCTGCTCAATCAATTGCTGGATCCGGGTGTCCCGGACGCTGACCATGGCGAACTCAGCGGCAACGAAAAAAGCGTTCGCTGCGACAAGGAGGACCACCAGGATGATCCTGAGGAGGACCAGAGTGACCATGCACTGTAATCATATACCGCCAGGGCCTTAGTCAGAAAAGACGAAAGTCCAATGTTCTCATTAGTTTTGCTTTCTTTTTACCTGATTTTAGGTCTAAATTGGGGTTGGCCAGGCCGGATTAAGTGTGTCTTTCCGGGAACTTCTTGCCTTCGGCCAACGTATTCACAAGCGACACACATCGAGGGGTCCCCCCATGGCAAATGGAAAAAAGAAAAGCAACCGGGTCATCTATATCGTTGGCGCATTCGCAGTCATTCTGCTGATTGTTGTTGGGCTGGTAGCGGCAACGCGGGGAAGCACCAAGATCGATCCTTCTAAGCTGGCCAAGGTGGAACGCGGCGACCTGGCCAAAAGCGTGGTAGCGACAGGCAAGATTGAACCCATCACCAAGGTCGAGGTGAAGTCCAAGGCCAGCGGCATTGTGCAGAGGCTGCTGGTGGATTACGGAGAAAAGGTCAAGAAAGACCAGGTACTGGCTGATCTGGACAAGGAAGAGATCCTGGCCCAGGTGAACCAGCAAAAAGCATCCTTGCAGGCGGCCGAAGCCGCGGCCCACGCCGCGGATGCCGACATGCAACGCGCCAAAGTGGATGCCGAAGGGCCGGACATCCCCATGCTGAAGCGGGCTTACGAACGCGCCCAGAGAATGGCGAAAGACGGCGTGGTGTCTGAGTCCGCCCTGGACGACGCGCAAAAAAATTATGAATTGGGGGTGAACAAGCAGCAACTGGGCAAGGCCAATTTGATTTCCGCCACTTCCAAACTCAAACAGGCGGAGGCGCAGGTGGCGCAGGCACAGGCGCTGCTGGAGCAGAAAGAAAAGGAATACCACAACTCGACCATCGTCTCTCCTATTGAAGGCGTAGTGCTTTCGCGCGACGTTGAAGTGGGCTCGGCCGTGAGTTCGATCCTGGTGCTGGGCTCTTCCGCGACGCTGGTGATGACGCTGGGCGATATCCGCGAGGTCTACGTCAAGGGCAAGGTCGATGAATCCGATATCGGCAAGGTTTATATCGGCCAGCCGGCGCGGATCAAAGTTGAATCGTACAAAGACCGCACTTTCTCCGGCAAAGTAACCAAGATTTCTCCCATGGGCGTGGAGAAAGACAACGTCACCACGTTTGAAGTGCGCGTCTCCATTGACAATTCAAAGGGCGAGCTGAAGTCGCAAATGACGGCCAACGCCGAGGTCCTGATGGAAGAACACAAAGGCATATTGATGGTCCCGGAAGGCGCCCTCATGTATGACAAAGACCGCAAGGCTTCCGTCGAAATACCCGAACCGACCGCGAAAGATGGACGGAAGAAGGTGGACGTAACGGTAGGAATTTCCAACGGCTCCAAGACAGAACTACTTTCCGGACTGAAAGAAGGCCAGCAGGTCATCCTGCAATAAATCACATTCAATTGTTGGAGGCGAGATGAAATCAGTCAAACTTTTGGCCCTAGTCATTACCGTTGCCGGACTGGCGGTGCTACCCCTGAACGCCGCAACCACCGGCCATTTTGAACGCACCCTGCAAGTCAACGGGACCGTGGAGCTGGAAGTAACCTCCGGTTCGGGCAATATCACCGTACACCCGGGCGGCGCGGGATCAGTTTTGGTAACCGCCAAGATCCACGCCAACAATGGTTCATGGTTGTTTGGCGGCGGCAACGTGGAAGAGCGGATCCATCGCATCGAACAGAACCCTCCGGTGGTGCAGCAGGGCAATTCCATCCACATCGGCAGAATTGAAGACCGCGAACTGACCAGGAACATTTCCATCGACTATGACATTACTCTGCCGGCGCAAACGAAGCTTACTTCGCATACAGGTTCGGGCGATATGACGATCAGCGGCCTGCAACTGCCGATGACGGCGAAAACCGGCTCCGGCAATATCACGATAGAGCGCATCTCCGCCGAAACGCGGGTGAGTTCGGGATCGGGCGACCTGAAGATCAACTCGATCAAAGGCATCCTGTACGCGGAGACGGGCAGCGGAAATATCCGCGCGGATGACGTTGCCGGCGATGTATTCGCCAATACGGGCAGCGGCAACGTTGAAGTCAGCCAGAGCGCCGGCGGCAGCGTAAAGGCGGAAACCGGCTCGGGCAACATCAAGCTGCACGGCGTGAAAGGCGGCCTGCGCGCTTCGGCCGGCAGCGGCGACATCCACGCTGAAGGCGAACCGACTGCTGATTGGCGCCTGGGCGCGGGCTCAGGCAACATTACGCTGAAAGTGCCCTCGCAAGCCTCATTCAACATCGATGCGCGCACCTCTTCAGGAACCCTGAAGGTCAACCATCCGGTCACAATGCAGGGCACCCTGGCCCGCAACCATATCCAAGGCAAGGTGGGAAATGGCGGCGTGCTGCTGGACGTGCACACGGGCTCCGGCGATATCGAAGTCGAGTAGATTTTGTTTGCAGCGCCAGTTGGCGGCTTGGACCAGAAATTCCATGGCGAAACACCGCTAACGGCGCTGCAAATCGAAGGCCGGGACGCGGGAATAGATTCATACTTGCAAGCTATGAGTGTTATTGGCGTCCAGGGGTAGCGGTAATATTTTGTACCTATGACTGCAATCCGCGATCTGACGCGACGTCCATAGCTGAAGCCTATGGATTTCATCAAAAAATCACTGATTCTAAGAAAGTCTAATCTCTCTCCAACTCTGCTTTAATCCTGACAGGGCATTCTCTTCTCGTTCGGGGATTACTTTGGTAACACGAAGGGCCTGCTAGCTTATCCATAGGCCCAGACTATTTCGCTCAAAGTTCCCGCTCCGGGCAATCAGGCTACACGGGCTGGTTGTATAGGGCGCTTTACGGGTGGTTAAGGACACGTGTGCAAACGCGACGGTTGAAAACCGTCTGCCGTTCTGCCACGCTCGATTCGACCTTCCGCTTTTCTCGCCATCAACAATCGCAGCCGGCATGTAGTGAGTGGATGCAGGGCCGGTATCTTTGCGCGCCGCAAATCACACTACGGACGCGCCAGGATACGTCTGTCCAAAAATCCCCCTGACAGCTGTTACGACGAAAAAGACGGAGTCCCCAGCCATGATTCATCTAAGAGGCACCACGTACCGCGAGCCCGCCACCACGCGGCAACTGGATCTGTGGGCGGAACCGGCAGCACTGCCAGCGCGAGAGCAGACAGGCACTGACTGGCTTGCTGGATTTGTTCGGGCCGCCGGCCAAACCATTTCACCTGCGGCCGTCCGCGAGTTTTTCCGCGAACTCGACGCCAATGACCGCGTGCTTTCGCGGCTGGGCTGGGCCCTTGTGCTGGCAGTACCGGTATTCGCGGCGCTGGCCATGTTTTCCGCAGGAACGGCGGCAGGCGGAAATCCGTGGATCAAGCCTATCAAGTTCTCGCTGTCTTTCTCGACTTTCGCTTCCACCATCAGCTTGTTGCTGATGGCGTTGCAGATACCTCAATGGCAGCTCAAGCTGGCCCGCCGTGTGATTGCAGCCAGCGTGGCGCTGGAGATCTTCAGTCTGGGCGCGCAAGCGTGGCGCAGCGCCTATTCGCACTCCGGTTATCTCTTGCTGGATAGCACGCTTTCACTAACGACAAACAGCATGGTCATGATCAATACGGCAATCGTATGTTGGATGTTGGCCTTGTTCTGCGCCAATCGCGTACGCACCGATGTGGTGGACCGTCCGATGGTCTCCGCGATCCGCTACAGCATTATGATTTTTCTGGCGGGCAATGCCATTGGCGGATACATGCTGTCGCGCGGTTCGCATACGGTTGGAACAGCGGACGGCGGCCCCGGGCTTCCCTTTGTGAACTGGAGCACCATCGGCGGAGATCTGCGCATTGCGCACTTCATCGCCATTCACGCTATCCAGATCGTGCCGCTGTTCGCCTACATCCTGTCACAGATGGCGCCAATTCCTGCGGTAAGGCAGCGCAAACTCGCCGTGGCCGCGCTGGCGATCGTCGTGGGCGGGGCCGTGGGCGCAACGTTCATACAGGCGGCGCTGGGACGCCCCCTGGTTCCCTGGGTCCACTGATTCCCTGGGTCCACTGATTCACTGGGTTCACTGATTCACTGGGTTCACTGATTCCTTGGGCTACGGAGGTCCGCGGCGAAGAGAGGTGTGCTTCCGCCGTTACAAATGATTTTGCAAGGTAGCAGTATGACGACAAAACACACGAGCACCGCCTTCTTCTCGATGCGAAATGTCATCGAACTGGTCCTGCCGCTGCTGCTCGGCGTGTTCGCAATCGCCATGCTACTCACGTCTTACCTGTGTATTAGCCTCGGAAAACGGCTTTCTCGCTTTTGCCCAGAGTACAAGGCCCGCACGAGGGAAAAGGCACAGCAGCCCACCCTGGGACCCTCCTTCCCCGGTTGCGCAATTGATCTTCTTTCCCTAACATGTTATAAAAGCGAGTTTTACTGGACTGGCCTGCGAGCGGAAGCAGGGGCTTCTACGTGGCCAGCCAATGGTTCCAACGCGGCCAAACCTCAAACCACTTTGTTTCTTGATGTGGAAGCGCGTTTCGGGAATTGCCAGTGAAACGTAGTTAATCAAAAAGTCCACATTTTCTAGATCTCTTGGAGGAGTTACCTATGCACACCTGGCTCGCCACGGGCCTGATGGGCCGCGTAATCCGCTCGCGCCGGATCATGGCGCTGGTGGCCGTAATGGCCGTATTCGCATTCGCCCTTCCCGCCATGTTTGCTCAGCAGGGGCAGACCGCGGCGCCCACGTCTCCGGTCGCCGCCACAACCAGCTCCGCAACACCCGCGCCGGAAGCTACGGGGGAAGCCAATCTGCGTTTGCCGGACATGAAGAGCGTGAGCTTTCTCAACGGCATCAGCGGCCATGCGCTACTGGAGATCGGCCTGATCTTTTGCGCTCTGGGCGGCTTGTTTGGCCTGATCATTTACGTGCAGTTGAAAAACGCGCCCGTGCATCGCTCCATGCGCGAGATCTCTGAGCTGATCTATGAGACTTGCAAGACCTATCTGGTCACCCAGGGCAAGTTCATTCTGATTCTTGAGGCGTTTATCGCCGTCGTCATCGTGTTGTACTTCGGCGTCCTGGAACACTTGCCGGTGAACCGGGTAATCATTATTCTGCTGTTCAGCCTGGTAGGCATCGCCGGAAGTTATGGCGTGGCCTGGTTCGGCATTCGCGTCAACACGTTTGCCAACTCGCGCACGGCATTCGCCGGACTCAGAGGCAAGCCTTATCCGATTTACGCCATCCCGCTCAAGGCCGGGATGAGCATCGGCATGATGCTGATCAGCGTGGAATTGCTGATCATGCTCTGCATTCTGCTCTTCATCCCCGCGGAGTATGCCGGAAACTGCTTCATCGGCTTTGCCATCGGCGAATCGCTGGGCGCGGCGGCGCTGCGTATCGCCGGCGGCATCTTCACCAAGATTGCCGACATCGGCTCTGACTTGATGAAGATCGTTTTCAAGATCAAGGAAGACGATGCCCGCAACCCCGGCGTGATCGCTGACTGCACCGGTGACAACGCCGGCGACTCCGTTGGCCCCAGCGCTGACGGCTTTGAGACGTACGGCGTGACCGGCGTGGCCTTGATCACGTTTATCCTGCTGGGCGTGCGCGGCGCGCAAATCCAGGTGGAACTGCTGGTGTGGATCTTTGTGATGCGCATCATGATGCTGGTGGCCAGCGCGGTTTCTTACTTCGTGAATGAGGCCATCGCCAAAGCGAAGTATGCCAACTCTGACGACATGAATTTTGAAGTGCCACTGACCTCGCTGGTCTGGATCACATCGTTTGTCTCGATGATTCTGACCTTCATCGTTTCCAAGCTCATCATTCCTGACCTGGGCGGCGACGCCACGCTGTGGTGGAAGCTCTCGATCATCATTTCCTGCGGAACGCTGGCCGGTGCGGTCATCCCTGAGCTGGTGAAGGTGTTCACTTCAGTGGAGTCGCGGCACGTGCGCGAAGTGGTGACCTCGTCGCAAGAGGGCGGCGCGTCGCTCAACATTCTCTCCGGTCTTGTGGCCGGCAACTTCTCCGCCTACTGGCTGGGAATCAGCATCGTGGCCTTGATGAGCATTGCCTATTACGTGAGCACCATGGGGCTGGGAGGCGTGATCGGCAGTCCGGGCCAGTGGATGCTCGCGCCCGCCGTCTTCGCCTTCGGCCTGGTGGCGTTCGGCTTCCTCGGCATGGGCCCGGTAACGATTGCCGTAGACTCTTACGGTCCAGTCACTGACAACGCGCAGTCCGTCTATGAGCTGTCACTCATCGAACAGGTGCCGAATGTGAAGCAGGAGGTCAAAAAAGACTTTGGCTTCGACGTAAATTTTGAACGCGCCAAGCACCTG
>JBGPZS010000531.1:0-2971 GCA_041493865.1 Terriglobia bacterium | reverse complement strand
TGATGGCCTGGGCCGGTGTCGCGGTCCGCTGCTGATCATGGGTTGCCGTGCCTGCCGGCCGTATACCCGGCGTTACAATCGCGAAGCTGTCACCCAGCAGCTTTCTCAGAGGAACGATCTCGCGCGGCGAAGTCACGATGCCCTGGCATCCCGTACTCCGGGCCAGTTCGGCCATCCGCAGGGCCTGGTCTACAACCTTGTCCGCAATGCCGATCTCTTGCAAGTCATCGTCACTCAAGCTGGTCAGTACGGTCACTGCCAGCAGGTTCACCCGGCCCGCCGATGCCTCAGTTGCTGCTCGAAGCATGGCGGCCCCTCCGCTCGCATGAACGGTGAGCATATGAACTCCAAGCTCTGCAGCCGCATTCACTGCATGGCCAACAGTGTTGGGAATGTCGTGGAGTTTGAGATCGAGAAAAACCCGCCTGCCTGATGCGACCAGGTCTCTTACCAGGCCAGGACCTTCCGCCGTAAAGAGCTGCAACCCGACTTTATAGATACCGGCAGCGTCGCCGATGCGCTGCACCAGTCCCTTCGCCTCGCCGGCGTTGGACACGTCCAGCGCGACTATAAGGCGCTCCCGCATCCCGGAGGATGCGGGCGAGGCTAGGCGTTCAGGAAGATGGGTGGCCATGCTTCCCAGTATATCTTTTTCGCTTATTGTGCGCTATAACCTTGGTTTGAAGCCACATGCTCCGGCTGGATCAGGTCGATACGGACTCGCTCTACGCCGTCGCGGAAGTTGAGCATTCTGGCGGCGCTGTAGCTCAGGTCCATAATGCGGTTGCCGACGTACGGCCCGCGATCATTGACCCGGACAATGATCCATTTACCATTTTTCAGGTTCGTCACCTTGACGAAGGTCCCCAAGGGGAGCTTCCGGTGCGCCGCAGTGAGCTCGAACATATCAAAATCCTCACCGCTGGCTGTGGTCTTACCGTGGAACTGTTTGCCATACCAGGATGCGCTTCCAACCTGATAGGGTTTCGGTTCAGCCTTTGCAATTTTTTGCGACTTGGGGGTTGTTTGGGCTGCTTTCGGGGCCATGGGGTTGGCGCTGGTTTTTGCCTGGGGCTGTTGGTGGTTTGGAACTGTAGCCGCCCCCACGTTGGCAGCCAGACATAAGGCCGCCGCCAGAATGGACAGTACTCGGTTCATGCAAACTCCTTGACATACAGAATCTGGGTTCCCCTTAAGACATCGTTTGTAATTTTATGAATCATAAGGAGAAATAGCAATCGCCTTATGTTCCCCTAAAACTCCATCCGTGTCTTTTTTACCATTCTTGCGAACTCAATAAACTCCTCGAGCTAAGTGACTTACCTTAAATATTGTACCGAAAATTAGATGCCTGTCCCCAAAAACATGTTGTTTGAGTGTTACCAATGAGTTGCACCATAAACGATTCATTTTAAAGCGCTTCCCACGTTAACGCTCCTTTCTTGACGGTTGGACGACAAAAAAGTCTTGGCATGGCTTTCCAAAAGTCGGTCTTTCTTGTCCCCGGGCATCGGGCAGTATTGGTCATCGGGCAGTATTAAGGAAGATCGCAACGCAGGCTTATACTGACCGGCATGCCTTCGAACCGCGAAGTTGAGATCAAATTCAGGATCGACCCCATCCAGAGCCTGACCGCCGGTCTCCAGGAAGCTGGATTCCACCTGATCACCCCCCGCACGCATGAGATGAACACCCTTTATGACCAGCCTGGGGCAAAGCTCAAACGGCGGGGCGCCCTGCTCCGCCTCCGTGAATATGGACCCAAGTGGACCCTGACATACAAGGACAAAGCCGTACCGCAGTCGGGACGGCACAAGTCCCGCCGCGAGTTTGAGACCCAGGTCACCAACGGCGACGCCATGGCCCAGGTGCTTGAAGCTTTGGGCTACAGACCCAGCTTTCGCTATGAGAAATACCGCAGCGAATGGAGTGACTCGAACGGCCACGTGGTGATCGACGAAACGCCGATCGGGAACTTTGGCGAAATTGAGGGCCCGCCCAAATGGATTGATGTCACGGCGCTCCGCCTGAACATCTCCATAGAAAACTATCTCAAGGAATCTTACGCAGAGCTGTTCACGGTATGGAAACGCAAGACGAAAAGCAAAGCCGCGGAAATGACGTTCCGAGCCATCAAGAAATAAGTTCCGCCGTTCAGCCGGCAATGCTTGTAAATCGGCCTTTGACTCTGGCCACGCGCGAAGGTAAGCAGGCAAATTTCTTCAAGTTAACTTCAAAATTGGCTTCAAAGTTGGGACCAGGCTAATCAGCCGCCGCAACCAGCTTTTCGCGCTACAATTCCCTTCAGCGTTGTTCTTTCCTTCCCAGGAGTACGCGAATGTATGACTACATCATCATTGGCGCCGGGTCCGCCGGATGCGTTCTGGCCAACCGGTTGAGCGAAGATCCCGCGGTAAAGGTACTGCTGCTGGAAGCCGGCGGTCGCGACAACAGGAAAGAGATCCACATTCCCCTGGCATTTTCCAAACTCTTCAAGGGCCCATGCGATTGGACGTATTTCACGGAGCCGGAGCCGCAACTGGGCAACCGCAGCCTCTATTGGCCGCGCGGCAAGGTGCTGGGCGGCAGCAGCTCCATCAACGCGATGATCTACATTCGCGGCCACCGCGCCGACTACGACCAGTGGCGCGACCTGGGAAATCCGGGCTGGGGTTATTCGGACGTGCTGCCCTGCTTCAAGAAATCAGAAAACCAGGAACACGGAGCCTCGGAATATCACGGGGCCGCGGGGCCGCTGCGGGTGAGCGACCTGCGCACCGTCAATCCACTCTCCGACGCGTTTGTTGCAGCCGGGCAGGAAGCCGGCTTCCAACGCAATCATGATTTCAACGGCGCGTCACAAGAGGGCTTCGGTTTCTATCAGTTCACGCAAAGCAATGGCCAACGTCATAGTGCTGCCGCGGCATTTCTGCATCCCGTCATGACGCGGAAAAACCTGACCGTACGGACG
>JBGPZS010000246.1:0-6096 GCA_041493865.1 Terriglobia bacterium | reverse complement strand
GCGCAAAGGCAAACAACACGGCAACAGACCGAGTATTTTTCCGAAGCATCGTAGACAATCTCCTTCCTAGCTGAGAACTACACCTCTTTTAACTCAAGAGTTACAGAGTCTAGGTTGGAGAAGGCTACTTTGTCAAAAGCTGAATCAAGCGGGCTTGCGGCCGGAGTCTTTCTTCCCTTCCCAGGCGCGCTGCGGGCGCTGGGCCTCAGGAAGATCGCGATTCTCTACACGATCATAGGTATAGCGGTCGCTGACGGTGCCCAGAGACTGGTTGTAGAGGCTGGTTGCTCCGGTGGCTTCACGCAGTTCTTCTGAAAACTGGTGCAGGGCCTGGAGATGGTCCGCTGTGGCCGGAACTTCGGACTTTGTGGTCTTAAGAAACTTCTGATATCCCTTATCGACGAGGCGGGAGATTTCGCTTCCGATCAGGATGCCCGGTTTGGCAAAGAGACGCGTGCCGCCGTCATCGGCCCTTTCAATGGCCGCGGAAACATTCATTTTTTTCATGAAGATGCGGTTTTTCGTGCCTGGAGCTTCCAGGATGTCAAATCCGTGATCCCGAAGCCAGTTCACGGCTTCTTCATACGTGCGCTTCTCTGTTGTTGCCATAAGCCACCTGACGCCGATTCGATTCCGAACATGGTCCCAACGTTGCCCCTGAAAAGCAGGGGAACCGATAATGTCGCACATTGGGAGCGATTCCAGCAACATTACTGTTGTGCAAAGAATTACCCCCGACTTGCGGGTCAGCAACAGGACCGGCGCCGGCAGCGGGCGATGAGAAAGATTTTGGAAAATCTCGAGCTCTTTTTTGCCGGTTGTTTAGTTACATTCTTTCCAGCATAATCTGTGCATATTTTTCCTCTTGCCCTTCTTCTAGTAAGTGAGGAGACTCGATGTCGCGTTACGTTTCAACTATCGTTGTGGTCATGGTTTTGGTGGGAGCATCTTCCGCACAGACACTCGAAACCAGGCCGCCTCAGCCGGCAACAGCACCTACAACGCCGCGTGCGCTGGCCAACAATGAACCTACATACCTAAAGCTACGCAACATCAAGCTGGGTATGGAGACAGTGCGCGTGAACAATTTCATCATGAAGCGCGAAGCTGGAGTTTTTACTTTCAGAAGCGGCGCGTTTCAATTTGTGGAGCCGGTGAATGACAAGATCACGGGAGCAGTCTTTGTTGGCGATGGCAGCTTTGTTATGACCCCTCCCATCGAGTTGGAGCGGCGCAATCTTGGCATCCTGACCAAGGGCCAGCCATTTGAAGAGCAGTTCTCCGGGGTGGTCCTGCGCTTTACTGACGGCAGCGAAGAAGAAATACGAAAAGCCGGGGCCGCAGACAACTCCTCCGCCGGAGGAGATGCGGGAGGTTTGCTGGGGGACGTACAACACCAGCTCAAGAAAAAGCTGAGAGATAACCTGGCGGCGCGCCTGCTGGAAGACGTGATGAGTCCGCGTCCCGGAGGAAAGTTTATTGCGTTTATCAGAGGCAAGAAGTTCAGCGACAAAATAGTCTATGACGTTGATCCGCACGGTGCGTTCAATGTGGCGCCGGAAGAGGTTGCACTGCTGCTATGGGACGAAGGTCATGAGGGCATCTGGGCCGGCTTTCACTCGCTGGCGGAATACAAGAACCGGACCGCCAATAGCGATGAAGACAACCGGACAGTGGCGGTGCAGCACCAGAAACTGGATACCTCAATTACGAAGAGCGCCCATTTGACGGGCACGGCAGAGACCAACTTCGTCGCTTTGCAGGATGGCGTCCGCGTGGTGCCGCTGGAATTGTTCCCCACGCTGCGGGTGGATTCGGTGAACGGCCAGGATGGCACGGCGCTGACTTTTATTCAGGAGGACAAGGATGAAGACCCTGACTTCGCCGTAATTCTTCCCCGTGAACTGAAGAAAGGCGAGAGCTATACCATCACGACGAAGTACGGCGGCAAAGACGCCATCAGCAACGAAGGCGGCGGGAACTATTATCCGATCGCACGCAGCTCCTGGTACCCGGGGCAGGGCTTTGGCAGCTACGCCAAATACGACATGACTTTTCGCGTGCCGAAAGGCATGACCATGGTGGCCACCGGCAAGATGCTGAAGAAGGTAGATGAAGGGAACGAGACGATTACGGAATGGACGTCAGAAATCCCGCAGGCCGTGGCCGGCTTCAACTTCGGCAACTTCAAACGTGAAGAAGGCAAACCGTTCAAGCAGCCTTACCTGCTGGAAACGTTTGCCAATCCCAATCCACCGGACATGATTGCCGGGTTACAGCACAGTGACGATGCGCCAAGTATGTCAACCCACATGTCGTCCCTTAGCACGCTGGGCACCATGAGTACCCTGGGCTTGATGAAAAGGGCCATGGGCGAAGCCCAGCTTGCGGTGGAGATCTACACGGACTTTTTCGGAGAAGCGCCGTATAAGCGGCTGGCCATGACACAGCAGACAGCCCTGAACTATGGACAGTCGTGGCCGGGACTGGTGTACCTGCCGATTACGTACTTCTTCGATTCGACGGTGCGGCATCAGCTCGGCATGGGAGACGCCTACGGGTATTTCAAGGTAGTGGGGCCGCATGAGATCGCCCACCAGTGGTGGGGCCATATGGTGGGGTTCAACTCTTACCGCGACCAGTGGATGAGCGAAGGCTTTTCCGATATGTCCGCGTCTCTCTTTCTGCAATACATCTACGGCCAGAAAAACCTGGATGATTACCACAAATTCTGGGCGGACGAGCGCCAGATCCTCACGCAAAAGAACCGTGAAGGCAAGCGGCCCATCGACGTGGGCTCAGTAACCATGGGGTACCGGCTGAACAACGCCAAAACAGGTTTCGACATAGGCCGCCGGCTGCTATATCCCAAGGGCGCGTACATCCTGCAAATGATCCGTTTCATGATGGCACAACGCAGCGGCGATCCGGACACGCAGTTCAAGGCCATGATGCACGAGTTCACCAAGACCTATGCCAACCGCCAGGCCAGTACAGAGGACTTCAAGGCCATGGTGGAAAAGTATATGACTCCGGAAATGGACATCGATAAGAACCACACGATGGACTGGTTCTTCAGCGAGTACGTGTATGGAACGGAGTATCCGACATACAAATTTGAACATTCTTTTTCCAACGATGCCAACGGCGACGCCGTGCTGAACTTCAAAGTGACACAGTCCGAAGTGAGCAAGGATTTTGTGATGCTGGTCCCCATTTATCTGGATCTGGGAGGCGGCAGAGTGGCCCGGCTGGGCGCGGCAACGCTCTCTGGCAACAACAGCGTGGAAGGGCATGTGCCCCTGAAAGGCTTGAAGGAAAGGCCGAAGCGGGCAATTCTGGCTTATTATGACGATGTTCTGGGGAACATAGACAGCAAGTGAGGGCAGATGCTTCCACTTTGGCAAGCTATATCCTTCGCTACGCTCAGGATTCGCCTGCGGGCTCCGACGCCCACAAGACGGCTCAAGTGCTAGATCCTTCGCTGCGCTCAGGATTTCGGACTTCGGCAGGAGGCTCCCGCTTCACTCACGCCTCCTAACGCTCAGAATAAAACCGGCGCCTATTCTCCCCCGAGATTTTCAGCGCCGGCTTTAAAGTCCTCCCGGAGACCCGGAAGAACCAGGCCGCTCATCTACTTTCCGGCCAACTTGTTCGCAGAGCAGGGGGCTGGTGCGAGAGTCCCTAATAATCCAAGATGCCTTGCGGCTGCGAGGCGGGTCAATACCAAAGGCGGCTGCGGTATTTACTTAGTCGATAACGAACAAGGTGGCGTTGATTCCGCCAGCCTGATGTATACTGTGCCGAACTTAAATTATTGCGGGGCATTTTAAGTTATTTCTTAAACCTCGCAGGTCGGAATGCAGTGGGGGCGGCTACTTATTGGGGGTTTTGCGAAACACCATAATTTCTTACCTTACCAGCAGCAGCCCCGGTCGGGAGGGTCCTTATGGACCTGCTTATTATTCGTATTGTTTTCATTTCTGTTGTAGCTGTCGCCTGTTATCACCTGCGGCCGTTTGGGTTGGCCAACTTTCCTGCGTGGATTGCAGGGTGTGCCGGCGTTGTGATCGGCGGTGTCGTGGTTTGGTTCGAAGCGCGCCTGCGCGTGGTGAGCCTGAAGCGGCTGATCGGGGCCGTGATCGGGAGCATTCTGGGAATCCTTGGCGCCTACCTGTTCAGCGTTGTCATCAAGAACAGCATTACCCACTCTGAGACACAGCGTTTCCTGATGCTCATGGTCATGCTGCTGATGTCTTACGTGGGCCTGATCGTTGGGGCAAACAAAGGAGACCTGTTGAACCTGGCTGCCTTGGGCGGCATTTTTGGGGCGGAAAAGCAGGGGCGCAAGAGCTTTAAGATCCTGGACACCAGCGTGATCATCGACGGCCGCATCGCCGATATTGCGGACACAGGCTTTCTCGATGGCATTGTGGTGATACCGCAATTTGTTTTGCGCGAATTGCAACTGGTGGCCGACTCGGCCGACTCCCTCAAGAGAAACCGCGGGCGCCGCGGGCTGGACATTCTGCAGCGCGTGCAAAAGATCGTGACCGTCAGCGTGCAGATCGTAGAAGACGATTTCCCCACGGTCCGCGAAGTCGACCTGAAATTGATCGAGCTGGCAAAAGCGTACGAAGCGAAAATCATCACCAATGATTTCAACCTCAACAAAGTGGCACAGCTCCAGGGGGTTGAGGTTTTGAACATCAATGAGTTGGCCAACGCGCTGAAGCCGATTGTGCTGCCGGGCGAGACCATGCGTGTCTTCATCCTGAAGGAAGGCAAGGAATACAACCAGGGCGTGGCCTACCTGGACGATGGCACCATGGTGGTGGTGGACAATGCGCGGAAGCTGATCGGCAAGAACGTGGACATAGCCGTGACCTCAGTGCTGCAGACCACTGCCGGAAAGATGATTTTTGGCAAGTTCGACGAGCGGGCGCGCACGGGAGAGCGCATTGATCCCAAGGTGGAGAGCGGCAAGGCTGAAATGCGGAAGCCGCAGCCGATCATCGTGGAATCCGCGCCGCACACGCAATCCGAGTGAGGGGCGCACAGACAAAATCCTGGAAATGAAGGTGCGGCAGGAGTTAGCGCACTCCGCTTGACCTTTGGTCCATGGCCGAATCTCAGCTGGTGATCAGCCAGCAGCTCACATACAATGTAATCCAGCTTTGTACCTGCTCGAGAGGGGATAGGGCCCGTCTCGGGAGGTCCTACCGTGGTCTTAACGATGTCTTGGAAAGCCAACCGGCGTGCTCTTACGGCCTTGCTGCTTTGCTCTGTGCTGACCTGGAGCGCGCAGGCAATGATGGCCGAGGAGCTGTGGCAAAATGCGGCCCTTCCTGCCGGGCAGTTGCACGTGACGGTAATGGACCAGAACGGCCAGCCGCTGGCGATGGTCGTCGTACTCTTGCAGCAGAATGACAAGACCGTTGCCCAGGAGCATACAACACCCTCCGGCAATGCTGTTCTGCGGCAGCTTGCGCCGGGAGCTTACAAAGTGCTGGTTGAAAAGCAGGGCTTCTATACCACAGCCGTGCCCAAACTGGAGATTGTCTCCGGACAACAAGTGCCGCTGGAAGTGCGCCTGCAACCGGTGCGGGAATACAGAGAAGAAGTAGAGGTAACCGCCCAGCCTTCGCCAATCGATCCGGAAGAAAGCGCAAGTTCGCAGTCGGTCACGGCCAACGAAATTTCCAATATCCCTTACTCCAGCACGCGCGACTATCGCAATGTGCTGCCTTATATTCCCGGCGTGGTGGCTGACCGGGGAGGACAAATCCATGTGGCCGGCGCCACAACGCAGGAGATCCAGGACTACATCGATGGTTTTGAAGTCAGCCAGCCGGTGAGCGGATCACTGACGGTGCGGCTGAACCCTGATTCGCTGCGGAGAGTCGATGTGCGGAGCAGCAGGTATTCGGCCCAGTTTGGCAAAGGCTCCGGCGGACTGGTGGACCTGCAAGTGCAGGACGGAGACAACCGCATTCGCATGAACGCGACCGACTTTGTGCCCACGTTGCAAAACGTGAAGGGCATAAAGATCAACAACTGGACGCCGCGGGCGTACGTTTCCGGGCCCCTGGTGCG
>JBGPZS010000350.1:0-4750 GCA_041493865.1 Terriglobia bacterium | reverse complement strand
TAGTTGAGCAATTTGTGGCAAAAAATAAAGGGTCCGGCCTTATACCGGACCCATTGACTCATTTACCAAATTGCCCAATTTGAGCCGGGTTGCAGGCGTGAGCCTGCAGGCGAAATCCTGAGCGATCAGCGAAGGATCTTTTACGCGACTCCCATTTCAGCAGCGATTCGTTCGGTCACAAAAGCCTCAATCACGTCGCCCTTCTTTACGTCATTGAAGTTCTGGAGATTGATGCCGCACTCCATGCCATTGCGCACTTCGCTGGCATCGTCTTTGAAGCGCTTGAGCGATCCGATTTTGCCCTTGTAAACCTGCACGCCATCGCGCACCAGGCGAACATCGGAATCGCGCTTGAGCACGCCGTCGAGCACGTAGCAGCCGGCCACGGTGCCTGCCTTGGGCACGCGGAACGTCTCGCGCACCTCGGCACGGCCCAGGTAGGTCTCCTTGATGATCGGTTCCAGCAAGCCCAGCATGGCTTTCTTGATCTGGTCCTGCAGTTCGTAAATGATTGAGTGCAGGCGGATATCGATCTTCTCCATGTCCGCCAGTTCCTGCGCCTTGCGCTCCGGCCGTACGTTAAAGCCGATGATCACCGCATTCGAAGCGGAGGCCAGCAATACGTCATTTTCATTGATGGCGCCCACGCCGGTATGCAGAATTTTGATCTTCACCTTCTCATTGGAGAGCTTGGTCAGCGTGTCTGCCAGCACTTCCGCCGAGCCCTGCACATCCGCCTTGAGAATGATGGGCAGCTCCTTCATGCCGGCAGTCTTAATCTGCTCAGCCAGTCCTTCCAGTGAGAGCTTGGAACTCTTGGCCAGCGTGGCTTCACGCGCGCGCTGTTCGCGGTACTCGGCGATCTGCCGCGCTTTCTCGCGGTCGGCCACCATCAGTACGTCACCCGATTGCGGCAGGCCTTCCAGACCCAGCACCTCGACCGGCGTTGATGGCGGAGCTTCTTCCACGGCTTTGCTGCGATCGTCAAACATGGCGCGCACTTTGCCGAAGGTATTGCCGATGATGAAGTTGTCGCCTACGCGCAGCGTGCCGTTCTGCACCAGCACGGTGGCCACAACGCCGCGACCGCGGTCCACCTTGGCTTCAACCACGGTGCCCGTCGCCGGGCGCTCCGGATTGGCCTTGAGGTCTTGCAGGTCGGCCACCAGGCAAATCATCTCCATCAGCAGGTTCAGGTTGGTGCGCTTCTTGGCGGAGACATCCACAAACACCGTGGTGCCGCCCCAGTCTTCCGGCATCAGCCCGCGGTCCGCGAGTTGCTTCTTCACGCGGTCCGGAAGGGCTTCCGGCTTGTCGATCTTGTTCACCGCGACGATGATCGGGACTTTCGCCGCCTTGGCGTGGTCCATGGCTTCGAGCGTCTGCGGCATCACGCCGTCATCGGCTGCGACAACCAGTACCACAATATCCGTCACCTTGGCGCCGCGGGCGCGCATGCGGGTGAAGGCTTCATGGCCCGGCGTATCGAGGAAGACGATCTGCCGTCCGAATGCTGGCGAGTCTTCCTTGGTGATTTTTACTTTGTAAGCGCCAATGTGCTGCGTGATTCCACCGGCTTCTCCGCCGGCGACGTCGGTTTCACGAATCGCATCCAGCAACGAAGTCTTGCCGTGATCGACGTGGCCCATGATGGTCACCACCGGCGGACGCGTCACTGCGGCCGCAGCCACGGTTTCCGGCGTAGCGCCGGTCATCTGCGCCAGGTCTTGCGCCGCCTGATCTTCAAAGCTGACGGATTCAGACTCGGCGCCGAAATGCCGCGCCAGCTCTTTGGCGAGTTCAAAGTCGAGACTCTGGTTCACCGTGGCCATCACGCCCTTCATCAGCAGGCGCGCGATCAGGTCTTTAGCGCGGACGCCCAGCTTTTCCGCCAGGTCTTTTACGCTGGTACCTTCACCGATGGTGATGGAGCGGGTAATGGGAAGCGGCTCGTTCGACAGCGCCAGACGCGGCGGTGGAACAAAGCCCTTCATCGTGCCTTCTTTTTCCCTCGGGATGTAAGGCTGGCCTGGACGGCGCGTCGGTCCGCCCGGACGTGCCGGTCTTCCCGCTGGTGGCGGAGGTCCGCCCGGTCCTACACCGCCCATTCCTGGGCGTGGAGGATAGCCACCGGGGCGCGGTGTGCTGGTGGGATGCGGGCCACGGCGCTGCTCACCCGGCCTGCCTTGATACGGTGGGCGTGATCCCGGAGGTCCTCCTCCGGAGCCCGAAGGCCGTGGGCGTTGAAAAATTGGCTGGCCGCGAACTACTCCTTGCGGACGCTGTCCAGGACCGCCACCTTGCATGGGTCTGGAGCCGGGTGCGCCTTGCATTGGCGGACGACCCTGAGGAGCGCTGGGCGCAGCGGCGCGCGGCGGTGGCGCTGTGTATACCGGACGCGGACCAGTTTGTGGCGTGATCATTCTTCGCTGCTGCACAATCGGCTGCCCCGGCACGGGTTTCGCCTGAGGCGCTGCCTGTGTAGCCTGCGCACTTGCTGCAGCTGCTGGTGGAACAACAGGGGCCTTCGGCTGCGCGGCTGGTGGCGCCGCTGTTGCTGCTGGAGGATATACGGGCGGCGTGACCACAACTGCGGGTGGGGCGGCCGGCTTTTCAATTGGAGGAGGCGCAACCACGGCCGGCGCCACCGGCTTGACCACGGGAGATGTGACCACAACACTTCTTTCCGCTGCCGGTGCAGCCGGTTTGGGGGTTACAATGGTTGGTTTCTCCGCGGCTGGAGCTGCCGCCGGCGCGGGCGCTTTCACTGGCGCGGCCGGAGCAACAGGCTTGGCGATAACGGCAGGCGGCCTGGCTGGAGGTGCGGGTGGTTGATGTTGCTCCTGCTCTTTTTGCTTGAGCAGTCTCATTACGTCGCCGGGCTTAGAGATCTTTGAAAGGTCGATCTTCGGTTTCATCTCCGTGGCGGACGCCCTCTCCCGCGAAGAAGAGCTGGACTTGGCGGAAATGTGCTTTCGTACACGTTCCGCTTCATCCTCCTCAATCGAGCTTGAGTGGGTCTTCTTCTCGATGACGCCGACTTCTTCCAGCACGTCGAGAATTGCTTTGCTCTTGACCTCAAGCTCTCTGGCCAGATCATTGATTCGAATTTTCATCCGCTCCGTATTTCCTCCAAGTTGCCTGCTACGCGATCATAATGACCTCACGGTTTTGACCTTGAATCTCACTACGATGGTTCGTCTTTCGATTCTTCTTGTTGCTCCGCCGGTTCCACTTCCACCGTGCCTTCGGCCGCTGGCTTTTCCTCGCCGCGGGTGTTCATTTCAGCCACATCGGCATCGGAGGTCTTCTCTCCATCGGCGATTGCCGCAGCCTCGCTGGCCTGGCCTGTCTCTGCCAATTCCGCATGTTCGGACGCAGGAGCTTCCCCTGCCGGTCCTTCAGCAGCCGGCTCGCCAACTTCCGCGCCTTCCACGGTGGCTGTTTCGCCGGACTCAGGAATTGCCGTACCGGCAGGTGCTTCCAGGCTGGAGAAGTAATTATTCACTGCAATGCTGATTTTTTCCACTGTCTTCGGGCCCACGCCGGGCACCTCTTCCAGTTGCTCCGGCGTCATGTCCGCCAGGGCCTCTACCGTGGAAATCCCGGCTTCATTCAGCTTGCCGATCAGGGCCTCACCCAGGTCAGTGACTTTCTCCAGCGGGGTCGACTGCTGGCTGGTCAGCGACTCCATCTGCTGCTCCACTTCCTGGCGTTTCTCTTCTTCGCTCTTGATGTCGATCTTCCAGCCCAGCAGCTTGGCCGCCAGCCGCACGTTCTGCCCTTTCTTGCCGATGGCAAGCGAGAGCTGGCTGTCATCCACCACCACTTCAAGGTGCTTGTCTGACTGGTCAACAACCGTCACGCGGCTTACCTTGGCCGGTTGCAGGGCTTTTTCCGCAAACACCACGGGGTCTTCGTGGTATTCGATGATGTCGATCTTCTCGCCGCGCAGCTCGCGGATAATCGACTGCACGCGCATACCCTTCATTCCGACGCATGCGCCCACCGCGTCCACGTCCTTGTCGCGCGACATCACGGCGATCTTGGTGCGCTCACCCGCTTCACGGGCAATGGCCCTGATCTGCACGGTGCCGTCATAGATTTCCGGGACCTCGGTCTGGAACAGGTTCTGCACCAATTCCGGCGCGGCGCGGGAAACAACCACGGCCGGCCCTTTGGAGTTCTTGTCCACGCGCACCAGCACGGCGCGCACGCGTTCGCCCACGGAGAATGACTCCAGCCGCGATTGCTCTTTCTTTGACATGCGGGCTTCAGCCCGGCCGATATCAAAAATCACATCCGGCCCTTCAATGCGCTTCACCGTTGCGTTCAGCACTTCGCCCACGCGTCCGATGTACTCGTTGTAGACGGTGTCACGCTCGGCCTCGCGGACTTTCTGGAAAATGATCTGCTTGGCAATCTGCGCGGAGATGCGGCCCAGGCCCTCGGTGGACTTGAGGAAGCGCACTTCCCCGCCGACCTCGGCATTCGGGTCAATCCCCTTGGCCTCTTCCAGCGAAATCTCCAACTGGGGATCTTCAATGTCATCTTCCGAGGGAAGAATGCTCTTGACCGCATAAACGCGGATCATGCCGCTTTCTTTGTCCAGCTCGCCCTTCAGATTTTCCTGGCTCTTATCTTTCTTGCGCGTGGCCGCAACAATGGCGTCTTCCACCGCGCTCACTACAATCTGCGGATCGATTCCCTTTTCCCGGCTTAACGCATCAATAACGTTGTAAATCTCGCT
>JBGPZS010000605.1:0-2028 GCA_041493865.1 Terriglobia bacterium | reverse complement strand
CCGCCGCCGCCGCTGAGATGAGAAACGCACGCCGTGAGGTCTTGCGGGAAGAGTGGTCGGGAGTGAGATCAGGGCCGAACATCGGGCTCCCGCATATGGGTAATTTTACCTTAACGGCATGCGTCCCGAGTATGACTTTGCCGCGATGAAAGGCGGAGTGCGGGGCAAGTACGCGAAACGCCGTCGGCGAGCCCGCGGCTCCAAGGGTGCGTAAATCCAACTCCCTTACGCCGCTCCGCTCACGGTTTCCGTCTGGGCTTCCAACGGGAGAAACACTGTAAAGACCGCGCCACCCAGATCATTGTCTTTGTCCAGGCTTATTTCAATACTGCCGCCGTGACGCCCGGCAATCTCCTTGCTTACCCACAGGCCCAGTCCGGTACCGACGTCTTGCTTTGTCGTGAAGAAGGGCTCAAAAATGCGTCCACGGTTCTCCACCGCGACGCCCGGCCCGTTGTCAGCAACTCGCACTTCCACGCCATTGCCTTGCGCGCGGAACGCAGGAGAAACGGAGATCCTGATTCTTCCGCCATTCCCAACCGCGTCCGCCGCGTTGGAAACAAGGTTCGCAACCAGCTGCTTCAACTCTCCTTGCAGGCCCTGTACCGGCGGGCAATCGGCGACTTTCAACTCCACGGCAATCTGTTTGCTCTTCATCTTGTTGTCATACAGCTTCATCACGGACTCAACCACGGCGCGCACCTGCACCGGCTCCGGCTCTGAAGAATCGCGATAGAACCCAAGCGTCTGGCGCGTAATGTGCGAGACCCGGTCCAGCTCCTGCTCCGCCATATGCAGATAACCCTGGACCTCTTCCGGCAGATCGGGAGTATGCCTGACGATGTAGATCAGGTTGCACACTGCCTCCAGCGGGTTGTTGATCTCATGCGCCACGGTCGCCGCCAGCCGGCCTGCCGCTGCCAGCTTTTCCGCTTTGCGCATCACGTCCTGTGAGTGCTTTTCCAGCGTCACGTCGCGGAACACCATCACCACGCCGCGCAGTTTTTTCTGGTCGTCAAAGATCGGCGACGCGCTGTCTTCAATCGGGACCAGCGTGCCGTCACTGCGCTGCAACACCGTATGGTTGGCCAGGCCCATGATGCGTCCCGAAGCAAGCACCCTGGCCACCGGGTTCTCCACCGGCTTGTGTGTCTGCTCGTTGAAGATGGGAAAGACCTTCTGGATCGGCTGGCCCTGGGCGTCGCGCAACTTGATTCCCGTCAGGTCTTCCGCGATCGGGTTAGAAAAGATCACGGTGCCGTGCTCATCGGTTGCGATCACCGCATCGCCAATGCTGCCCAGTGTTACGCGGAACCATTCTTCACGCTCGCGGATTTCCGCCGCGTGCTTTTCACGCTCCGCCATCTCACGCAGGATGAAAAACGCCAGCAGCACCAGCCCCAGCGCCGCCAGCAGCGTGGTGAGATAGATAGTCCCGATCAGCGACCGTGTGCTCGCCGCCACGGCTTGCAGGCGCGTGGCTTCCAGGGCACGCTCTTCGCGGCTCATCTCCTCCACCAGCGTGCGGATGTCGACCATCGTCCGCCTGCCCGAGTCTGACAGCACCAAAGCGCGCGCCTGTTCGTGCTTCCCTGCCTGGGCGAGCGCGATCGTCTGCGCCATTTCATCGAGCTTCTGCTTCTTCAGCATGCCCAATTTGGCGATTCGCTCCTGCTGCTGGGGATTGTCGGCCGTTAGCTCAGTCAGCTTGGCAAGGTGCGGGTTCCCTTGCGCCACGGCATCGTTGTAAGGATTCAGATAGCGCGCCTCGCCGGTATAGAGGTAGCCGCGCTGGCCGGTCTCGGCGTCTTTCAGCAACGACTCATATGCTGTCAGCTCCAGCAGCACGCGTTGCGTGTGCTCCACCCAGGCCTGATTGCTGTCTTGGACGGCAATCTGACGGCGCGTGACGGCCGTATTGGCCACCAGCACGGCAAGCAGCACGGCAAAGCCCGCGATGACGCTAAATCGTTTGTAAATCACTCGCATGCGAAGAGGGCAAGAAAAACCTGGTTCCCCGGTTGGGCT
>JBGPZS010000124.1:0-9386 GCA_041493865.1 Terriglobia bacterium | reverse complement strand
TGATTCCTATCGGGACGGCGCGCCGGCCAGAACAACTCAAGGGTTCAAGATAAGACCACCCCGTACCCGACTCTCGACCTGAGTTTCCGCTCCGCACAAAACATCTTTCTCCTCGCGCTCAGAAAACCCTGGCATTCTGTGCACCTGTCAGGTCGCTGCGGCAGCTCAGGCGCTCTTTCCGCCCGCGGTCTGCCGGGAGTAGATCTCCCGCACGGTATCGAGAGTATCAATCTCGTCAGGCGATTCGTCTGTGCGGATGCGCAGGATTCGTGGAAAGCGCAGCGCGTACCCGCTAGCATGCCGGGAAGAGCGCATCATGTTGTTAAACGCGACTTCCAGGACAATCTTCGGTTCTACGATACGGTGAAAGCCCTGGTCTTCAACTGTGTGCGCCAGGAACCACTCGGTCATCTCCGCGATCTCGGCATCGGTCAGGCCGGAGTAAGCCTTGCCTACATTCAGAAGCTGGCCGCCATCGCGCACAGCAAACGTATAGTCGCTCAAGACCTTGTTGCGTTTTCCATGCCCCCACTCCACGGCCGTGACCACCACGTCCAGGGTGGCCAGCTCTTTCTTGAGCTTGAGCCAGGACTTGCCCCGCCGGCCCGGCGTGTAAGGAGAGTTAAGGTCCTTGATCATCAGCCCTTCATTGCCTCTCTGCCGGGCGGCCGCAAAGATTTTTTCCAGATGCTCCGGAGAATCTGCCGTGAGCCCAGGGGCCAGAATGACTCGCGGCGTGTCGCTGCGGGAGCCGATTGCCGGTTCGATTCCTGGTTCTCCGGTCCGTGGTTCAAATATCAGCTTGCCCTGAGGGTTCTCCGTAGCCACAGCGTACTCCACCGTGAAGCCATCTTTCGCGACCGAGGCAAAAGTTTGCTCGAGGATTTTTCTTCTCTCTTCCAGCGCTTTTTCGATGAGTAACTCTCCACCGGCATACAAAACGTCAAAAGCCATGTAAACCACAGGCACCGTCCAGGCCATCTCTTCCGAGACGGTTTTGCGGCCCAGCCGCTTTTGCAGCTCAGAAAAAGGGAGCGCCTGCGCCGTGTGCGGGCTCCAGGCTAAAATTTCTCCGTCCAGAATCACAGGCTCGGGAAACGCTCGCAGCGCGGGCGGCAGTTCTGGAAATGACATGCTGATTTCATCCAGGGTCCGGGAGAAGAGACGCACCCGCGGGTCATCCTTGCCGCCAGCGTGTACCTGCGCGCGTATCCCGTCATACTTGTCTTCAACCGCCGCGCGCGCAAAGTAAGAGAGCGCTTCCTGCGCGTCCTGGGCGGGGCTGGCCAGCATGAAACCTATGGGATGGAAAAGACGCATCCGCGCCAGATGAAGTTCGTGCGCCGCGGCCAGGCGCAAAGTACCTCTAATGTCGCCCAGCAGCATGTTGGCCCGTTGAACGTCCGTTGGTTTCTCGTCAAATGCCTTTGCGATTGCCTCCTCAACCAGGCTCTCACGCAGGCCGATGCGCAGGTCACCGCTGATGATTTTGATGACGTACTTGGCTTCAAGCGCCGTGGCCCGCCGCAGAAGGTCCTGAAGCAGGCTGAGTTTCCGCGCGGCAGTTGAGGTGCGCGCGAGTTCGTCAAACGCTGCTGCGATCTCGGCGATTGAAAGAGAGCTCCTGGGAGGGGCCGTGTGCTCCAGAACGTCCTGTGCCGCGGCTCCCAGGTCGCCATGCCGCCGGTAGGCTGCCGTAAGCGCGATCTCTCCCTTCCCGGAAATCTCGCCCAGTGCACGCCACAACAGCGTGCCGCCTACTTGCAATGTTCTTTCGTCCCACGCTGGAAAGGCGTGCCCGGAGAGAAAAACGGCCGCCTGAGCGGCTTCGTCCACTGGTCGCGAGCGGAAGTACTCCGCCACCAAACGGACCTTCTCAGTCTTCTTGGTGGTGGCAGCTACACCTTCGGCGGCGGTGGCAAAGGCCTCCATCGAACCAGAATAGCAAGTAGCGAGCCCAGCAACTGCTTGTTGGAAGGAGTCAAGATATTGAAAAACTCTATCGATGCTTGTGGCGGATCGGGGATTGTTGCCGCTATGTTGTTGATTTTCCTAATCTGCGAGTTGTTGCTGTGCATTTACGTAGAAATACCTTAAAATAATGGTTGGTAGCGTCTTGCTCCAAATCTCTCATGGAGCTTTGTTCCGCGGCTAAGCATCTAATGATTTCAATGAGATACTGGCGTCAATTCGTTCGTTTCCTTGCTGCCTTGCAATTGCTTCCTGCTCTGGAGAGCGGGGAGGAGACACTCGTCGGCGGACAGGCCGTGATGGAAGGCGTAATGATGCGCTCTCCCCACGCCTGGGGTATCGCCATTCGCAAGCCCAGCGGCGAGATCACCACTCACAGTGAGACTCTGCAGCGGCCTTCAGAAAAGCACAAGTGGCTGGGATGGCCCTTCATCCGTGGGTTGGCTACTCTAGGACAAGCCATGCGCCTCGGCTTTGTGGCCTCAAAATTTTCCTTGAACGTAGGCCTGGAAGAGATCGCCAAAGAGGAAGGCGAGAAGAAGCCGGAGATCGGTACCTGGGCGATGGTCGGCAGCATGGTTGTGTCAATCGGGTTCTTCATCTTCATGTATAAGTTCGTGCCCTTGGCCGCTGCAACCGGTCTGAAAAGCCGTTGGCATGCTTTGAGTAACAACTTTGCTTTCACTTTGGTCGATGGCCTTATCCGCATCGCGCTTTTTCTGCTCTTTATCTGGGGAATCTCTTTATGGGCCGACATTAAGCGCGTCTACCGCTATCACGGCGCGGAGCACAAAACCGTATTTGCTTTTGAAGACCACGGCATGCCGTCAATTGCGGATGCACAGAAGTATTCCACCTACCATCCGCGCTGCGGCACCAGCTTCCTCATGACGATCATGCTGCTCTCGATTTTTGTTTATGCCGCATTTCCCGTTCAAGCCTTCTGGGCGAAATTCGCGTTGCGCGTGGCATTTCTTCCCATCATTGCTTCCGTTTCTTACGAAATGATCCGCTTCTCCGCCAAGCACGGGAAATCCTTCTTTGCCCTGCTCACCAAGCCTGGCCTATGGCTCCAACGCATCACCACCCAGCCGCCCACGGACGAGCAGGTGGAATGCGCCATCAAAGCACTCGATCTCGCCATGGAACTGGAAAAGAAAAATGGCGGCGAACTGGTGATTGCCTAGCGGCGCCCGCCGCATACTTCGTTTCAATTTCAGCGACTCTCTAGGGCTACAAGCCCAACTCTCCGCAATGAAAAAGGCATTTTGGGGCCGGAACTCCGGCTAGAATAGAGACTCCAAATGTTTGAAAGACTGAACCAAATAGAAGCCAAATACGACGAACTCACCAAGGCGCTCTCCTCGCCCGAGGTAATCCACGATTCGTCGCGCTACCAGAAAACCGCCAAGGCCCACAGCGAGGTCGCGGAAATTGTTGAAAAGTATCGCGAGTATAAAGACCTGAACCGTGGAATCGAAGAGAGCAAAGCCATGGTGGCTGAAGAATCGGACGCTGAGCTGCGCGCCTATGCCCAGGAAGAGCTTGCCCGCCTGGGTGAGCGGCTGACGCAGGTTGAGAACGATCTGAAGGTCTTGCTTGTTCCTAAAGACCCGAACGACGAAAAGAACGTTGTGGTGGAAATTCGCGCCGGCACCGGCGGCGACGAAGCCACGCTCTTCGCGGCCGAGATCTTCCGTATGTACAGCCGTTATGCTGAAGCGCAGCGCTGGAAAGTGGAGGTGCTATCAACCTCCGAGTCCGGTGTTGGAGGCCTGAAGGAAGTTATCGCTATCATCGAAGGCAAGGGCGTTTATTCGCGCATGAAGTATGAGAGCGGCGTTCATCGCGTGCAGCGCGTTCCAGCAACGGAGCAGCAAGGGCGCGTGCATACCTCTGCCGTGACGGTTGCGGTGCTGCCGGAAGCCGAAGACGTGGACATCAAGATTGAAGCCAAAGACCTGCGCATCGATACTTTCTGTTCATCGGGCCCGGGCGGACAGTCGGTCAACACCACGTATTCTGCTGTCCGCATCACCCACCTGCCGACGAACACCGTGGTGAGCTGCCAGGACGAAAAGTCGCAGATCAAAAACCGCGAGAAGGGCATGCGCGTTTTGCGCTCGCGGCTGTATGAGATGGAGATGGAAAAGCAACAGCAGGCGCTGGCCAAAGAACGCAAGGCCCAGGTGGGCAGCGGCGACCGCAGCGAGAAGATCCGCACCTACAACTTCCCCCAAAACCGCGTCACCGATCATCGAATCGGGCTCACGCTTCATCAGTTGACTGACGTGATGGACGGCAAGCTCCAGCCCATCCTCGACGGGCTGGTCACGCACTTCCAGGCAGAAAAGCTCAAGCAGCAGGCGGAAGTGCTGGCATAGGTTTTTTTGAAATCCCGAAGCGTAGCGAGGGAACCCTATCGTTACCAAGAATCGCAGGGTCCATCCATTCGGTCGCAAACGATATTCAAAATAATAGGGTTCCCTCACTTCGTTCGGGATTGCAGAGACACCTTTGCGTCCTTCACGTCCTTTGCGGTACATTTTCCCGCACATGCAGCTCAAACAGGCCGTTGATTCCGCGTACCAGCTCTTCGTCGAAAATGACGTTCCTTCTCCGCGGCTGAACGCTGAACTGCTATTGATGTTTGTGCTGGACCGGGAACGCGCCTACCTTTACGCCCATCCCGAACGCGAGCTCACTCCGGACGAGCAGTCCGGCTATGATGACGTGGTTCGCGAGCGGGCGCGCGGCTGCCCCACGCAGTACATCACCGGACATCAGGAGTTCTGGGGCCTTGACCTGCTGGTCTCCCCAGCCGTGTTGATCCCACGCCCTGAAACCGAACACGTGGTGGAAACAGTCCTCGAACTGGTCAAGGAATACCCCTTTGCCGGCCCTGGCCGGCTGCGCATGGTGGACGTTGGCGCCGGCTCAGGCTGCATTGCCCTGGCGCTGGCCAGCGAACTGCCACACGCCGAGATCCACGCCTGTGACATTTCTGACGAAGCCCTGGAAATCGCGCGCATCAATGCCGCTCGGCTCGCTTTGGGTGGAAGAGTGCTTTTCCGCAAGTCCGATCTGCTCTCTGTTTACGCCGGTGAGAAGTTCGATTTCGTCATCTCCAATCCGCCCTATGTCGGCGAAGCCGATGCCGACAAAGTCCAGAAACAAGTGCGCGAATTCGAACCGAAGATCGCTGTCTTCTCCGGCGAGGAAGGCCTGGACATTTACCGCAAACTGGTTCCCCAGGCCAAAGAAGCTCTGCGCCACGGCGGCTGGTTCGTTGCCGAGATCGGTTATTCCGAAGAAGCAAAAGTGCGAGAGCTGTTGGCGGGATGGGCGGATATCCAGGTTACGCCGGACTTGCAGGGGATTCCGCGGGTTGTGGCGGCCAGGAAGATTTAGTCGTTGGGTAATTTGGTAAATGAGTAAATGCGGCGAGAGTATGCCCTCTCAATCACCCAATTACCAAATTACTCATTTACCAAATCTTGCTTGCCCTCATTTGCTACACTGATGAGTTTTCATTTTCACCCTTGGAGGTGAAGTTTGGCTGCAAGCAGAAGCTCAACCGTACCGTCTGCCGTTGGCCGCACGTTGCGCCGCGACGCCTGGTGGTTGGAGTCAGTTCCCGTTTGGATCCTGATGGGAGGGTTCAGCATTTATGCTACGTTCCGCGCCTTCGAGGGCAAATTTTATGAAGCGGCGCCGTACCTCTCACCCTTTTACTCGCCCTTAATCGACCCTCACCATCACTGGCTGCCTCTGTGGTTTTCACCGGCGATGCTGATTCTGGCTTTCCCGCTTGGTTTCCGGGCAACCTGCTACTACTATCGCAAGGCGCTCTACCGCGCGTTTCTCTTGGACCCACCGGCCTGCGCCGTGGGTGAGAGCCCGCACCGCAATTATCGCGGCGAAGCAAAGTTCCCGCTCATCCTGCAAAACGCACATCGCTATTTTCTTTATGCGGCCGTCGTTTTTCTGTGCTTTCTCTGGTATGACGCTCTCCGCGCCTTCTGGTTTCCAGCGCCCGACAAAACAACCCATTTCGGTATCGGGGTAGGGTCGCTGGTGCTGCTGGTGAACATTGTGTTGCTGACTCTGTACTTGTTCTCTTGCCACTCGCTGCGCCATCTGATTGGCGGCAAGATGGATTGCTTCTCCTGCACCACGTTCAACCTCAAGCGCCATGGCGCGTGGAAAAAAGCCAGCTTCCTGAATGAGCGCCACATGCTGTTTGCCTGGGCGAGTTTGATCTCGGTTGGATTTGCCGACTTCTATGTCCGCATGGTTTCCAGCGGCCTGATCAAGGACTTTAAAATACTGTGACGAACCAGACGAAGTACGAAACCCATGAACATGATGTCCTGATCATTGGCGCGGGCGGAGCGGGGTTGCGGGCCGCGATTGAGGCCCTGGCAGCCGGCGCTCGCGTTGCCGTGGTTTCCAAGTCCTTACTCGGAAAAGCCCACACGGTGATGGCCGAAGGCGGCATCGCTGCCGCTATGGCCAATGTGGACAAAGCCGATAGCTGGCGCACACACTTCCGTGACACCATGCGCGGCGGCAAGCTGATGAACAACTGGCGCATGGCCCAGCTCCACGCCCAGGAAGCTCCCGATCGAGTGCGCGAGTTAGAGCAATGGGGCGCGCTCTTTGACCGCACCTCCGACGGAGACATTCTGCAACGCGCCTTCGGCGGCCATACTTTCAAGCGGCTTTGCCACGTAGGCGACCGCACCGGCCTTGAGATGATCCGCACGCTGCAGGACCGCGGCGTGCAGCTTGGCATTGACGTCTTCATGGAATGCACCATCATCCGGCTGCTCACCGACGGAAACCGCGTAGTGGGCGCGTTTGGCTATTGGCGTGAGCAGGGACGTTTCGTCGTACTGAAAGCCAAAGCCGTAGTCATGGCCACCGGCGGTATTGGCAAGGCCTGGCGCGTCACCTCAAATTCCTGGGAGTACACCGGCGACGGCATGGCGCTGGCCTATGACGCTGGCGCGGAGCTACTGGATATGGAGTTCGTCCAGTTCCATCCCACCGGGATGGTGTGGCCACCTGGCGTGCAGGGCATTTTAGTCACGGAAGCTGTGCGCGGTGAAGGCGGCATCCTTCGCAATAAAGAAGGCCAGCGCTTCATGGAGAAGTACGATCCCAAACGCATGGAACTCTCCACCCGAGACGTGGTTGCGCGTTCTATTTACACCGAAGTGCGTGAAGGGCGCGGCAGCGAGCACGGGGGCGCGTACCTGGACATCTCCCACAAGCCCGCCGACTACGTGAAGCAGAAACTGCCTAGCATGTATCACCAGTTCAAGGAATTGGCCGACGTTGACATCACCAAAGGCCCGATGGAGGTTGGACCCACCTGCCACTACATGATGGGCGGCATCCGCGTTGAAGCGGAAACTGCGGCGTCTTCACTACCCGGTCTGTTCGCCGCCGGTGAAGCCGCGGCCGGCTTGCATGGCGCGAACCGTCTGGGCGGAAACTCTCTTTCTGATCTGCTGGTATTCGGGCGGCGGGCCGGAATCGGGGCGGCAGCGTTTGCCAGCAAGACCCCTGCACCGTCAGTCGATCCTGCTCAGATCGCAGAAGCTGAGCGCGATATGCTGGCGCCTTTCGATCGTGGGGAAGGCGAGAACCCTTACACGGTGCATCGTGATCTGCAAGAGGTCATGCAGAATCTGGTGGGAATCTTCCGGGTTGAAGAGGACATGAACAAGGCCATGGGCGAACTGGAAAAGCTGAAGCAGCGGGCCGCGCGTGTCCGTGTGGAGGGTTCGCGGCTCTTCAACCCCGGATGGCACCTTTCGCGCGATCTGAAATCCATGCTGACGGTTTCTGAGGCGGTAACGCGCAGCGCGTTGGCACGCAAGGAAAGCCGCGGCGCGCATAGCCGCATTGACTATCCCAATCTGGACGAACAAACGTGGGGCAAGCAGCACAACCTGATCACCCGTGATGGGGAGCGGATGAAGCTTCAGCAGTCCCCGGTCGACTCCATTCCGGATGAACTGCGCGAGCTTCTAGCCGACGATAAATAGCATCATTGCACGAGTGCAGATCAGACCGAACCAACAGGAGGAAGAATGGCGGACGCGATCTTGGAAGTTTTCCGGGGGAATCAGGAAGCCGGCGGAGCGAAGCAGTATACGGTCCCAATAGCTCCAGGAATGGTGGTTCTTGATGCGCTGCATTACATTCAGGCGAATATGGAGCCTGATCTGGCCGTGCGCTGGAACTGCAAGGCAGGCAAATGTGGCTCCTGCTCCGCAGAGGTCAATGGCAAACCCCGGCTCACCTGCAAGACCCGCATGGACGCCCTTCCCACGGACAAGCCCATCACCGTCTATCCCATGAAGTCGTTTCCGGTGATCAAAGATCTGGTGACGGACGTCTCATGGAATTACCGCGTCAACAAGAAGATTCCTCCGTTCACCCCCAAGCCAGGCACCGATTGGAAAATGTATCAGGAAGACATGGACCGGGTGCAGGAGTTCCGCAAATGCATCGAGTGCTTCCTCTGCCAGAACGTCTGCCACGTTGTGCGCGACCATCACAAGAAGGAGGAGTTTGGCGGGCCGCGTTTCTTTGTGCGCGTTGCGTCGCTCGAAATGCATCCGCTGGATAACGTCTCACGGGCCAAGCTGCTGAAAGATGAGCTGGGGATCGGCTACTGCAACATCACCAAATGCTGTACCGAGGTCTGCCCGGAAGAAATTAAAATTACCGATAACGCCATCATTCCGCTGAAGGAGCGCGTAGTCGACGAGTTTTATGACCCGATCCTGAAGCTGGTGCGCAAGATACGCGGGACGTCAAAAGCGGGCTAGAATGAATAGCGGCAGAAGATTATGGAACGGCAACTCAAGACTATTTCCAAAACTGGCATAGCTGAGGCCCTGGCCAAGGTACAGCACTATCGCTACCTGAACCAGGCGGAGGAAGCGGAATCAATCTGCCGCGACGTTCTGGCCGTGGATCCAGAGAACCAGATGGCGCTTCGCCTGTTGGGTCTGACCATCACTGACCAGTTCAAAAGCACGATTTCTGATGGGTTTCGTGAGGCGCAATCCTGCTTTGAGAAGCTCTCCAGTCCCTACGAACGCTCTTACTACCAGGGAATTCTCCATGAACGCCGGGCCAAGGCGCAGCTGCGTGCCGGCCACCTGGCACACTCCTTGCTGGCCAGCTTTGAGAACGCCATGCGCTGCTTTGAAGAGGCGGAAAAGATACGCCCTGCGGGAAATGACGACGCTCTGCTGCGCTGGAACCAATGTCTGCGTCTCATGCAGAGTATTCCCGAGTTGACCGGCGAATCGGAAGCTTTTGACGACAGCGACGCCCCGCCCATTTTCAGGGATTAACGTTTTTTTGTCGCTACCGCTCCAAACTTGAGG
>JBGPZS010000087.1:0-10855 GCA_041493865.1 Terriglobia bacterium | reverse complement strand
CGGGTGAGTACGTTCTGGAGCGCCCCGGTCAGCCTTCGCCAGGACACTTTGGTTTGGCGGTCCAGGACTACACGCACTCCACGGCCCCCAACCGGCGCTTTGCTGATGTGGTCACGCAGCGGCTGATCAAGTCAGTGCTCAGCCGCCAGAAAAGCCCGTACTCTGACGATGACCTTTCCTCCATCGCAACCAATTGCACGGTCAAGGAGGACGCGGCGCGAAAAGTTGAGCGGGCGATGTCAAAGCGGATCGCGGCGGTAAGCATGAGCAGCCGGATCGGGCAGATGTTTGACGCTATTGTTACCGGCGCCGGGCCAAAAGGGACCTTCGTACGCGTGCTCAAGCCACACGTGGAAGGCATGCTCATGCACGGACAGGGAGCTGATGTCGGAGACAAGCTGCGCGTCAAGCTTATCAGCGCCGATCCCCGGCGCGGATACATCGATTTTGTCAGGGCATAAATCTGAACGCAGTTACATGTGCAATGCCGCAAGGCATTCATGGATAGGCAGATTCAGATTCCTGTTACTTTTAGGTCCTTTGCATCGGTAGGACCCAAATCATCGTCTCCCAATAAACCCAAAATGGGAATCTTTCTCCGTCACTGGCCCAAAGCTTGCCCTCTTCTATATTTTCAGCGCGGATCCGTACCCTTATATGACAGCGGGGGAAAACGAACCGGGGTGCCGAAGTCGCCTGTAGATTGTTGAAAAAAAATGGCTTGGAGCCCAACGGGAAGTACTTGATCGTTTGTTGATACAAAAAATGTTGGGTAATTATTGCACGTTAAGCCGAGTAAGGAATTCACAGATTTGGAGACAAGGCACATGGATGACGATCAGAAGTGGCTTGAGGCGGCTACCGGGATAGAACAGGACATTGGTTATTTGAAAGCTGCAATGAGCGCCAGGAAATGGAACGAGTCATCCACTGGACTCGACCAGGACATTCAGTATTTGCACGTAGTGTTGGCCGTTTACAGGAAGAACGCGGCTACCGGAGTTACCTGGCCCAATCCCGATGATTTGTATTGCATTAGTCCTCTCCCATATGGTCCCCGGCACGTTGCCACCGCAACGCGACGGGACTTCAAGGCTGCATTCTGACAGTTGATTTTACGGGGGCTAAAGAATGAAAAAGCTGAAAGTGTTAATCGGTGGCGCGGAGCCGGTCTGCGATCTCAAAATAGCCGCACGCGAATGGGGCTGTGAGGTGATCGTAGCGTCCCATGGCAAACAGGCGTGTGCCGCATTGCTGACGGGTCACGTGGATCTCTGCATACTGGATTGGGACTTGCCCAAAATGACCGGGCTCGCCGCCTGCCATTGGATACGCTCAGTAGAGTTGAAGGCGCAGCCGTACGTTGTTCTCTTGACTGAAAAAAGCCGCCCGGAGCAGGTACAGGCCGCTTACCTCGCGGGAGCCAATGACTTCATCGCCAAGCCATTCAACCTGGAAGACCTGCATTTTCTGATTTCAGCGTTTGCGCAAAGGATTTCTCAACAAGAGGTCCTGTCTCACGAACTGATCAACGTGGATCCTCTGGAACGCTATCGACGCGACCTGACTGCCGCAAATATCTTCTCACGACTGTAGAGCGCAACAGCCATTTCTGGCCGTTGCGCTTCCATCGTTCCCTAACCGTTGAACCCAAATTCCACCAGGGCCTTGCGCAGTTTCTCCAGGCACCGGCCACGGATGAATCCAATCGATCCTGTAGCCAGCCCCAGTCGTCTGCCAACTTCGGCGTAAGGCAGTGGCGGCTGCTCGAAGAAAAGCAACTGCACCAATTCCCGGTGCCGGGGAGGCAGTTTGGCAACCACCTCCCTGACGATCTGGTCCTGCTCAAGCTGCGCCAGAGTCTCTGACGGGGGTGTGGAGGCAATTCCCTCCGCGACTTCAGGGTCCATGGCGTCTAGTTCAACGTGGTTGGATTGTTTCCTCTTCCACCGGTATGACTGGCGGATGGTAACGGTAATCAGCCAGGACCGCAGCGACTGTACCTTTTTTAATTGCGGGAGGCTGTGCAACACTTCAATGCATACGGACTGAAAAACGTCGGCGGCGTCAGCGGAGGAAGCCCCGTACTTGATCGGGATCGAATAGATCAGCCGCTTGTATTTGTCGATGAGTTCTTCCCAGGCCCGTGGGTCGCCCTGGATGCAGCCTTGGACGAGCCATTCGTCTTCGCTCGCCTCAGCGCCGTCATTGCAGGAACATTGCTCGATGTCGGTCTCGTTCAGCAGAACCGGCTGGCCGGCAATCACTGCTGCCGCGGCGGGCGTGTACACTTCTGAGGATTTCATGTCCATTCCTTCTTTAGGTCTTAAATCACATTGGTTTCAGGCCTGACACAAGTGAAAGAGCCGGCCTAAATCTGCGTCCGAAAGAAAGAGAGTTTTTGTAGTTCGCTTGCGGGCGGACCTCTTCTACGGACACACTTTGGGAATGGAATGGATCAGATGCGCAGAGGAACGGCAAAACTGAAGAGGTCTGTTTCAAGAGGAACGACGTCACGGCTGAGAATAGAAAAAATCACAACAGGGGGACGAATGCCGGAGCGCAGGAGGGCCGGAAAAAGCTTAAGGATACCGGCAAAGACAAAAAACATTCCCGTCTCAAACAGTACGGAAATGATTTGTAGTTCAATGTCGCCCGTAGCCACGGGGAACCTGTCCCAGCTGTCCAGTTGCATAAAGGGCGAAAACACAGCCATCAGCACCATCAGAACCAGAACGATTTTGGGCAATTTGTGCGGCATTGTCCTCAACTAGTGGGCACTAACGTTTAGCGTCAATGAAACATCGCCTGAGCCCGCTAGGTCCCGAGCGACTGTGGGAAATATAGCATGCACACCGTCCAGGCAAGGTTCATGTGGTGGCCTGGAGCCTGGATGATAGAGGCTTGGCGTAGGTTTTTGAATATAAACTATTGATTTCATTATGATTAAACGATTTTATCAAGAATCAAGCGCCAGCCCAGTGAGAACCAAATCTTTTAGATTTTCTAACAAAAGCAGCTTGACTGGAAAATTCTTGCATCGGCTATATTTTTTATGAATTTGGCCGCCACCATATTGGTAGCGGCCGCGCTTTCGGGTTTCGTCATTGCACCATTGTCTGCCGATTAGGAGAAGCAGTGGTGTTCGAAACTCATCCGCTGTCTTGTTCGAACCAGCTATGGAGTTGGCTCAAGCAGGGAAGGAGAGCGGGGGGGCGAGTGGGGATTTAGCCCGTTCTCCCGCTTTTTCAACGCATCGGAAACGGCGAATTCTCCACGTCCACGTCCAAGCCCAACTGCAATCGTGCAGCCTCAGTCATCTTGCCCGGATGCCATGGTGGATCAAATACGACTTCCACATTGAGTTCCTTAACGGTCGGCAAATCTGAGAGCTTGCGCTGGATGTCTGCCTTGAGCACGTCAGACATGCCACAGCCCGGCGCGGTCATCGTCATCTTGATGTCGATTTTATTTCCCTCGACAAGCGGCTCGATTTGGCAAACGTAAATCAGCCCGAGATCGACGACGTTCACCGGAATCTCAGGATCATAGACAGTTTTCAGCTTGTCCCAGACCAGCTTTTCACTGAACTCCTGCGGAGCATCGGCGGCGGAAGCTGATGGCGTCAGCCCGAGGGCGTCCGCATCCTTGGCATCCACGCGGACCATGTACCCCACATCCGTCATCACCGTGTAGCTGCCGCCCAGCGCCTGCATGAGCCGGACTGTGGTCCCCGTGGGCAGACGATGAGGTATGCCGCTGGGGATCTGCGTGGCATCAGCGTCACGCGTGAGGACGATTTGTTCGTTCGGCGCCATGTCTGTATCTACTCGGTGGAAACCGCCTGCTCCTCGCCGCGCAAGGCCGCGCGAAGAGCGTGCCAGGCCAGGGTCGCGCATTTTACCCGGAGCGGAAACTCTGATACCCCGGCAAACACCGCTAACTTGCCCAGATCTTCTCCGTTGCCAACCGCGTGCCCTGTCACCAGGTCATGAAACTTCGTAAAAATATCTTCTGCCTCGTCCGCTGTCTTGCCTTTGAGCATCTGCGTCATCATGGAAGCTGAAGCCTTGGAGATGGCGCAACCGCTTCCCTGAAAACCTACGTCGTGAATGGCCCCATCTTTCACGTCCAGGTAGACCGTAAAGTGGTCGCCGCACAGCGGGTTGAAGCCCTCCGCTTTGTGGTTGGCCGTATCCAGCACACGGTAGTTCCGGGGCTTCTTGCTGTGCTCCAGAATCACTTCCTGATACAGCTCCCGCAGTTCAGACATTACCCCAGCACCTCACGCACCTTGTGAATGCCGGCCACCAGCGCGTCGACCTCTTCACGCATGTTATAGAGCCCAAAGGACGCGCGCGCAGTGGCGGGGATATTGAAGCGCTGCATCACCGGCTGCGCACAGTGGTGCCCGGTGCGGACGGCGATGCCCTCACTGTCTAGAATCGTGCCAATGTCATGCGGGTGAATCTCATCCATCACAAAGGAGAGCACGCCCGCCTTTTCCACTGCCGTACCAATCACGCGCACGCCCGGGATCGACTCCACCGCTTGGGTGGCATAGGAGAGCAGATCGGCTTCGTGTTGCTCGATCTCTTCCAGTCCCAGACCGTTCAGGTATTCGATGGCCGCACCCAGGCCGATGGTATCGGCAATGTTCGGCGTGCCAGCCTCAAATTTGTACGGCAGCCGGTTGTAGACAGTTTTGTCAAAAGTGACGGAGGCGATCATGTCCCCGCCACCCTGGTACGGCGGCATGGCTTCCAGAAGCCGGCTCTTGCCGTAAAGAATACCGATGCCCGTAGGGCCGTACATCTTGTGGCCGGAAATGGCATAGAAGTCGCAGTCCAGTTCCTGCACATCGACCGTCATGCGTGGCGCGGCTTGCGCGCCATCGACCAGCACGGGGATATTCCGGGCATGCGCCATGCGGACGATCTCATGCACGGGGTTGATGGTGCCGAGAGCATTGGAAAGATGGCCTACGGCGACGATCTTTGTTTTCGGCCCTAACAGCTTCTCGAACTCTTCCAGCAGCAGTTCACCGCGATCATTAATCGGCGCAACGCGTAGCCGGGCGCCCTTCTCTTCGCACAGCAACTGCCAAGGCACGATATTGGAGTGGTGCTCCATGGCCGTGATCACGACTTCATCGCCGCTGCCCACGTTTTTGCGGCCGTAGCTTTGCGCGACAAGGTTGATGGCTTCCGTGGTGCCGCGCACGAAGATGATTTCCTTGGTATCGGCGGCGTTCAGGAACTTCTGCGCTGCCACCCGGACCTTCTCGTAGGCTTCCGTCGCCCGTTCAGAAAGCGTGTGCACGCCACGATGAATATTGGAATTGTCATGGCGATAGTAATTTCCTATGGCTTCAATCACCGCCAGAGGTTTCTGCGTGGTGGCGGCATTATCCAGGTACACCAGCGGTTTGCCGTGCACTTTCTGGTGCAGGATGGGGAAATCCCTGCGTATCCGCTGCACGTCAAACGCTGGTACAGCGTGGATCTCGTGAGGTGTCTTGGCTACGGTGCTCATCCCACTTCCTCCCAATTCCGTGCCGCGCCTTCGGCCCGGTGTTCGCCGGAAAATTGTGCCGCTTCGGGCATGCCTGCCACCACCAGCCGCTCCAGATGGTCGCGGACCTGCGGCGAGTTCATACGATCGAGGCATTCATTGGCAAAAGCCAGAAGCAGTACGTGGCGCGCTGCAGCCTCGTCCAGCCCGCGGGAGCGAAGATAGAACAGCGCATTCTCGTCGAACTGGCCGATGGTGGCGCCATGCGTGCACTTCACATCGTCGGCATAAATTTCAAGCTGCGGCTTGGTATCGATCTGCGCATCGTCAGAAAGCAGCAGGTTGCGGTTGGTCTGTTTGGCGTCAGTCTTCTGCGCGTCCTTGTGGACGATGATGCGCCCGTGAAACACGCCATGCGACTGCCCGTTCAAAATGCCGTTATAAAACTGCCGGCTGTCACAATGCGGGCTGGCATGCTCCACCAGCATGTAGTTGTCCATGTGCTGGCGGCCGTTGGCCATGAACAGGCCATTGATCATGCACTCGCTTCCTTCGCCCGCAAGCACCGGATGGACATTGTTTCGCACCAGCGCTCCGCTCAAGAGCAGCGAATGCGTGGCTACATTAGCGCTGCGGCCCTGCTGGATGCGCAACGTAGAGAAGTTGTACGCCGCATCACCTTCGCGCACGATCATGTAGTGCGACACATTGGCGTTGTCACCCGCCACCAGCTCAGTTGCGGCATTCGAGAAAGTAGTGCCTTCACCCAGAGAGACATAATCTTCCACAATCGTGACCTGAGCGCTCTCGCCCACAACAATGAGATTACGCGGATGGTTCATCGTGGGGACCGCGCCGGGCACCGTCACGAACAGGACATAGATTGGGTGTTCCACGTGCACGCCTTGGGGGACTTCAATAGAGACGCCGTCTTCAAAAAGCGCGGTGTTGAGCGCGGCAAAAGGATCGCGCTGGAAATTCAAATACCGCCCAAGATGAGGCTCAACGCCGGCCGCATCGTTTTCAAACTGGGCAGCCACGCTTCCGACCTTCACGCCTTTGGGCATCGAGACAAGCGTGGACAAGTTTTCCGCAAACAACCCGTTGACAAACACCAACTGACAAGCAAACTGCGCCGCGCCGAATGGCTCCAGTTGTTTGCTGGTCACAGTTTCAGAGCCAGCCAGGTCAAATTGCGTGTTCGCAACAGCCGACACATTGGTGAAGCGCCAGTCTTCGTCGTGCGTTGTGGGGAATCCGGTTTCGGCGAAACGGGCAAAGGCGTCCTGACGCAGAGATTGCAGCCAGCGCGGCTGCGTGGCAGTGCGGCTGTTGACCTGGTCGAAGATCTCCAGATATTTTTCCGGGGCCTGGGTTGCTGTAATCACGATGTCGATGGTCCTTAATGCGGCTTCGACTCCCCTAAGAAGCAAGGGGCTAAAGCCCAAGTTTTTAAGCCCGTTACCGCACGACTGAAGTCGTGCCCTGAATACCTTCAATGGCTGAAGCCGGGAGGATTTCGCTTAACGCAGGACCCTGCTCCACCCACTTGCGCCAGTTCACTACCGTTTACCGGCCAATTCCGGTTCCGTCCAGCTATAGCCTTTTTCTTCCAGCTCCAGCGCCAGTTCCGGACCGCCGGATTTGACGATGCGGCCATTGACCAGCACATGGACAAAATCCGGGACAATGTAGTCCAGCAGCCGCTGGTAATGCGTTACCAGCACCATGGCCCGATTCTTATTGCGCATAGCGTTCACGCCTTTGGCCACGATCTTCAGCGCATCGATGTCGAGGCCCGAGTCGGTCTCATCCAGCACCGCCAGCTTGGGTTCGAGCACGGCCATCTGGACGATTTCATTGCGCTTCTTCTCGCCGCCGGAAAACCCTTCGTTCACCGGACGGTTCAGGAAGCGCTCGTCCATCTCCAGCATGCGCATCTTCTCTTTGAGCAGCGGGAGGAAATCCATGGCGTCCATTTCGTCCTGTCCGCGATATTTGCGGATGGCGTTCAGCGCTGCGCGCAGAAAGTACGCGTTGCTGATGCCGGGTATTTCCACCGGGTACTGAAAGGCCATGAACAGCCCTTCGCAGGCCGCGTCTTCCGGCTTCATCTCCAACAGGTCTTTGCCGTCAAAAGTGATGGAACCGGCTGTGACCGCATAGCTTTCGCGCCGCGCCAGCACCTGGGCCAGCGTGCTCTTGCCGGAGCCGTTCGGGCCCATGATGGAATGCACCTCGCCGGGATTCACGGCCAGGTCGATCCCCTTCAGGATCTCGTTGCCATTTACGCTTGCGTGCAGGTTCTTGATTTCGAGCAGGCTCATCTTTATCCAACACTCCCCTCAAGACTGATGCCGAGTAATTTCTGCGCTTCCACGGCAAACTCCATGGGCAGCTCTTTGAATACTGCTTTGCAGAAGCCGTTGATGATCATGCTGACGGCCTCTTCCTTGGTAATGCCGCGCTGTTGCAGATAAAAAATCTGGTCCTCGCCGATCTTCGACGTCGACGCCTCATGCTCCATGCGTGCGCTGGCGTTCTTGACCTCGATGTACGGGAAGGTGTGCGCGCCGCACTTGTCGCCGATCAACAGCGAGTCGCACTGGGTGTAATTGCGTGCGCCTTTTGCGCCTTTCAGGATCTTCACCATGCCGCGGTAGGTGTTCTGCCCGTGGCCGGCCGAGATGCCCTTGGACACCACTGTGCTCTTGGTGTTCTTGCCGATGTGGATCATCTTGGTGCCCGTGTCGGCCTGTTGATAATTGTTGGTCAGCGCCACGGAGTAAAACTCGCCCACCGAGTTGTCACCCTGCAGGATGCAGCTGGGGTACTTCCACGTGATGGCCGAGCCGGTCTCTACCTGAGTCCAGGAAATTTTGGAGTTTTTGCCCAGCGCCTTGCCGCGCTTGGTGACGAAGTTGTAAATTCCGCCTTTGCCTTCCTTGTCGCCCGGGTACCAGTTCTGGACCGTCGAGTACTTGATAGTCGCGTTGTCATGCGCGATCAGTTCGACCACGGCGGCGTGGAGCTGGTTCTCATCCCGGATGGGCGCGGTGCAGCCTTCCAGATAGCTGACGTAAGCGCCTTCGTCGGCGATGATCAGCGTGCGCTCAAACTGCCCGGTATTCTGCGCGTTGATGCGGAAATAGGTGGACAGCTCCATAGGGCAGCGAACGCCCTTGGGCACGTAGACGAATGAACCGTCGCTGAAGACCGCGGAATTCAAAGTCGCGAAGAAGTTGTCCGAGTATGGAACAACCGATCCCAGGTACTTCTTTACCAGCTCCGGATGGTTCTTCACCGCTTCCGAGAACGAACAGAAGATCACGCCTACTTCGGCCAGCTTGGCCTTGAACGTGGTGGCCACGGAGACGCTGTCAAACACCGCGTCCACGGCAACGCCTGCCAGCAATTTTTGCTCGTGCAGCGGGATGCCCAGCTTGGTATATGTGTCCAGAATTTCGGGATCGACTTCATCCAGGCTCTTCAACTCCGTCTTTTTCTTCGGTGCCGAGTAATACGAAAGCGCCTGATAGTCGATGGGCGGATACTTGACGTTGGCCCACGTGGGCTCCGCGTGCTTCTGCTCCAGTGACGCCCAGTAGCGGTACGCCTTCAGCCGCCACTCCAGCATGAACTCCGGTTCGCCCTTCTTGGCTGCGATGGCGCGAACGACGTCTTCATTCAGCCCCGGGGGGAGGCGGTCTTCGTCGATTGAAGTAATAAATCCCCACTTATATTCCTGCTGGGTGAGGTCCTGAATCTGATTGACTGTGCTGCTCATCTCGCTCCTTCTGCCACGCTGGCGGCAGGTTTGATCGATGAAATCAGGTGTTCCTGTTCGTCCTTGCGCTCGTGGTGCGTCATCTGGTGGTTCAAATCCGAAAGCGTCACATGGTCCAGCGCATCGCGCAGAGCGCCACCGATAATCTGGGAATTGCTCATGATCGCGCAGGAACGTTCCATGTTGCACAAGCCCTTGACCACGCTGCATTCGGTAAAGCCGATGGGCCCTTCCAGAGCCAGGATTATTTCGGCTACGGAAATCTCGCGCGGCGACCGGGCCAGATTGTAACCGCCCTTCACGCCGCGGTGTGAACTTAAAAGGCCATGTTCGGAAAGTTGGCGCAGCAGCTTGCCTACCGTGGGCAGCGGCAACTTGGTCTCTTTGGCCAGGCTGCGCGTTGTGTGCGGCGTCTCTTCCGGACTCCGGGCCACGTGCGCCATGAGCACAATTCCATAGTCCGTCAATTTATTTAATCTGAACATAACGCTCTCTGGTCACTCCTGCAGAACGGGCCGCGAAGCGGAATACAATACCAGTTCAGTATTATTTTATCCAGTCGGCGGAAGGAATACAAGACCAAATAAGTCTTGTTTCAGGGGCGGGCTTGCGCTTGCTTTCGCGACGCATGCAATTTGAGGGAACCTTGGAATAGTTTAAAGTCTGCGTCCGTCGTGAAGATGAGCCAGTTCTTTCGCAAGGCAACAGCACAAACCAGCGCATCCACCGTTGCCATCGCAATTCCTCTGGCACGGCAATGATTGCTGGCTGTCGCTACTGCTTCATAGTCGGAAATATCAATGGGCTCGTCTGGGAATGCGCGCAGAATCACCCGCAATCTCTCAAATGTGTAATGACAAGTATAACGTTTTTTAGAGTAAGCTTTTGTCAGGCTTCGAGGGAGGCTTCCCAAGTGAACGGCAAATTCAATGCAAAAGTAGTCCTGGTCACAGGCGGCACCGGCGGACTGGGCCGGGCCGTAACGCTCGCCTTTCTGCATGAGGGCGCATCAGTGATCGCCACCTACATAAAGAAGGACGAAGCCGATGCGTTGAAAGACGCGGTCAGCCCCAATGCGCCTTTGGAACTCCTGCCGCTTGATGCCACGGACGAGGTTGCCTGCCGAGCGCTGGTGGACGGTATCACCGCGCGCCATGGCCATCTCGACGTTCTGGTGAACACGATTGGCGGCTATGCTGGAGGAAAGCTGTGGGAAACTGATCCCAGGACTTACCAGTTGATGCTGACTCTGAATTTGCACGCAGGCTATAACCTGGCCCGCACCGTGGTCCCCGCGATGCTGCGGCAGAAGAGCGGCGCTATCGTGAACATCGCCTCCAAAGCCGCCATTGATCATACTGCCGGCGCCGCGGCGTATGCCGCTTCAAAAGCAGCCACGCTCGCGCTCTTCGACTGCCTGGCCCAGGACGTGAAAGGAACTGGAGTGCGCGTGAATTCGGTGTTGCCCAGCGTCATCGACACGGAACCGAATCGCAAGGCCATGCCCGACGCCGATTTTTCCAAATGGCCCAAGCCGGAAGAGATCGCGCAGGT
>JBGPZS010000182.1:0-7524 GCA_041493865.1 Terriglobia bacterium | reverse complement strand
CCCACAGCGGGGCTGAGCGGAACTGGTCGCCGCCCGCTCCACCCTGGCCAACGTTATCGTTCAAGCCTGTTCCCATGTGATGGATTTCGATATCACTGAACAGGTTCGCCGTTGCGTTGGTCAATCCCGGGGTGATCGAGGAAGCGGTAGTAGTGAGCGATGCCGTATGGCAAGCCGCACAACCGATAGCGGTAAACGTCGCCCGGCCATTGGCAATGGAGGTTGCTCCACCCGGTGTGGTGGTGGAGGGTGTGGGCTGGGCCAGCAGACGCATGAAGATTGAAAACTTCACCACGTCACCTGATGTTCCCAGGTTGTCGGCATCGAAATGCGTGCGGTCTTCCGGTGTCGGATTGACGCGGCAGTTCGCCGGCAAGCCGGTGGTGCGTCCTTCGCCCGGTATCGGGCGCTCTTGCGGGAAGGCCTCATTGCTGACGCCCTGCTCCACGTTGTAAGCCTCGCCGGCAAAAATCATCAGCGACTTGTTCTGGGCTTTCCAGCCGAAGCGGCTGATGGTGCCGTCGTTGCCGTTGTGCTGGAAGGTGCCGCTGACGCCGAAAGATCCGGCGTTGGCGGCCGCATTGGCCAGCAATGTTGAATCGTCAATGTTCTCCATCAGTCCCGCGCCGAAGACCGGTGTGGGAATGCGGAAGATCAGGTTGTTCACCGCCGCGGCCTGAGCAAAGCTGGGCTGCACAATGTTGCAGGCGCCAGCTCCAGCAAGACCGGCGATGGTAAGGATATCTTCCACTCCGCCGTTGGGGTCGTTGACGTTGGCGTTGCCAAAAACATCAAAGAAGAACGGGAAGCGCGCTTCGCGCACCGGACCGTTGGACAAGATGAACGCCGGCCGAACATTGGTGGCGCTGCTGGCCACTCCGCTGGAGATCACTGTGAACTGCGGGTTCACGGCCGGGCTGCTGCCGCCTACCGCGGGTTGAGCATGACATACAGCACAACTGTTTTCGTTGAAACGCGGGCCCAGTCCTCCATCGGCGATGGTATCGACTTCCTCGAAGGCATCCAAAGCGTCGTTGAAGAACGCCAGGCTGCCTGCAGGATTGTTTGCCGCCACTGAAGCCAGTGGACCACCGGCGCCGGCCGCGCCACCACGGACTCCAGGATCTGTTTGTGCAAGTGCCATTCCGGCCAGGAACAGCATTGCTAATGTTATTGTCAAAACACTGATATTCCGCCTCGTCATTTGCGAGTTCCTCCTAGAGGTTTTATGGGAACCTTTTCTTGTCTTACGGTGAGAACCCTTGCCGTAACTGCAGACGATTCGAGAGTGTCTGCCAATAGGTGACGGGACAAAACTGAAGTAGAGACTTGAAGTGACTTCCTTGACATCCTGAAATGGCAAGCCAAGGCAGTGCCGAAAGTTACCGGAACTCTGGAATGGAGTCAAGGAAAAATTAAAATCTTCTAACTTTTTAAAGACAACGCTTTAAAAATGTGACTATTTAGCAGAATATTCCCTCCGACGATTTGCCATATATCCTCGGGGCACCACGAATCGAGGGGCAACATAAATGGCTCTGCCAGATTGGCAACTCCAAGGAAAATTAAGAGGCGACAGGCTGAAGGCCCGATGCCAAGTCTGGACAATTGAGCGCGCATTGCTATTTACGGTCGGCTGAATTTAGGATGTGCGGTTCCCAAAAAACTACCGTTCCTCAGAGAGGATCACAAAATGTCTTGCGCTGCTTTCGTTCGTAGAGTCCTGTGCCACCGCTGGCTGGCCCCAGTTGCCGTCATGATGCTGCTTTGTGCTTGTGCATTTGGACAGACGGACGCCAAGCCAAAACAAGCGAACCCGGGCAAGAAGACGCAGGCTGCATCGGGGGTAAAGGGAGGCGCGGCGGCCCAGGAAAAGAAGGCAGAGGCAGAGCCGGCGGGCGACGACAAGTCCCAGACTACCACCCCTGCCGAAGGCGATCAGGAAGAAGCGAAAGGCCCTTGGCACGGGTTGACGTGGCGGCTGATTGGGCCATTTCGCGGCGGACGCGTGCTAGCGGTAAGCGGCGTGGTGGGAGATACGCATACGTATTATTTCGGTGGCGTGGGCGGCGGCGTGTGGAAGACGACGGATGGCGGTCTGACGTGGCGTCCGGTGACAGACAAGGTAAAGGACATGGCGCCTTCCATCGGCGCGATTGCGGTAGCGCCGTCTGACGCTAATGTGATTTACGCCGGCACGGGTGAGGCTTGTATCCGCGGTGACATCATTAACGGAAACGGCGTGTACAAGTCGATGGATGCGGGCAAGACGTGGACTTTCTCAGGACTGCGCGAGACGCGTGCGATCGGGCGGATTGCTGTCCATCCCAGGAACCCTGATATCGCATACGTGGCGGCTCTGGGACATCCGTTTGGCGCAAATCCGGAACGCGGCATCTATCGCACCACCGATGGCGGCAAGACCTGGACCAAGGTTCTCTACAAGGATGACAGCTCCGGCGGCATTGACCTCTCGCTTGATCCGACAAACCCTAATGTGATTTTCGCTTCGCTGTGGCAGGCGCGGCGCTCGCCCTGGGACATGGATAGCGGTGGCCCGGGCAGCGGACTCTATCGCAGCACGGACGGTGGCACAACCTGGAAACACCTTACCGGGCATGGATTGCCGGACGGGACAATCGGCCGTATCGGTGTGGCCGTGGCGTACAGCGGTAACCGCGTGTGGGCGCTGGTGGAAGCCGATAAAGGCGGCCTCTTCCGCTCTGACGACGGCGGCGACAACTGGACGCTGACGAACAGCGATCGCCAGTATCGCCAGCGCGCTTTTTACTATACCCACGTGTTTGCCGACCCCCGCAACGCCGACGGTGTCTACGTGCTGAATACGGGAATGTATCGCTCCAACGACGGCGGGCGCACGTTCCGTCCCATCCGCGTGCCACATGGCGATAATCACGGTTTGTGGATAGATCCCAACGATCCAAACCGCATGATTGAATCGAATGACGGCGGAGCCAACGTGAGCACCAACGGCGGCGCGAGTTGGACGGGACAGGCCGGCCAGCCTACGGCGCAGTTCTATCACGTGACCACGGACAACCGTTTTCCGTATTTCGTTTATGGATCGCAGCAGGACAATTCGTCCGTGGCCATTGCCAGTGCGGCGCCAGGAGGGATTGACCGCACGAGTTGGTACGCAGTAGGTGGAGGCGAGAGCGGCTATATTGCGCCTGACCCGCGCGATCCGGAGATCGTGTACGCGGGCTCTTACGGCGGAGAGATCACTCGCTATGACCATCGCACCGACGAAACAAAGAACGTGACGCCGTGGCCTATCAATCCAATTGGCGCCGCGGCGGACGCCCAGAAGTACCGCTTCCAGTGGACGGAGCCGATCGCGTTCTCACCGCACGATCCCAAGGCCCTGTACTTCGCCGCGCAGGTGCTGTTCAAGTCCACCGACGAAGGCATGAGCTGGCAGATCATCAGCCCGGACCTGACGCGTAATGAGAAGAGCAAGCAGGTCCCCTCAGGCGGCCCAATCACCAAGGACAACACGGGCGTGGAGGTCTACGACACGATTTTCTCCGTGGTGGAGTCGCCGGTGCAGAAAGACCTGATCTGGGCAGGATCAGACGATGGGCTGGTGCATGTGACCACGGATGGCGGCAAGAACTGGGCCAACGTCACGCCCAAAGGAATGCCGGAATGGGGTACGGTGAGCATGATTGAAGTTTCACCGTATGCGGCCGGCACGGCGTTCGTTTCCGTGCAGCGTCACAAGATGGATGACTTTGCTCCTTACATCTTCAAGACCGCCGATTTCGGAAAGACATGGAGCAGCATTACCAGCGGCATTCCCGCGGACGCGTTTGTCCATGCGGTGCGCGAAGACAAGAAGCGCAAAGGGCTGCTCTATGCCGGCACGGAGCGCGGTGTGTTCGTCTCCTGGGACGATGGCGGGAGCTGGCAATCGCTGCAAGGCAATCTGCCGGTATCACCGGTGTATGACCTCCATGTTCACGGCAATGACCTGATCGTGGCCACCCATGGCCGCGCTTTCTGGATTTTGGATGATCTCTCTCCATTGCAACAGTACAAGCCGGAGGTAGCGAACGAAGAAGTCCATCTCTATGCTCCCAGCCCGGCCAACCACACGCAGTTCGGCGGCGGCTTTGGCGGCGGTGGTGGAGAGCGCGGACAGAACCCTCCCACGGGCGCGGTGATCTATTACTCGCTGAAGACGGCGCTGAAAAAACCGGGCGAGAAGAAGGCGGACGAGAAGAAAGCCGAAGCAGCAGGCACGGCCCCGGCGGAAGGAAAAGAGCCAGGACAGGCTCATCCCGCGAACGCGCCCGTACCTCCAAAGTCTGCGGCCCCGGGTGAGACCGGTGAAGCAGCGAAGAACGCTCCGGCCACACCGGAGCTTGTCACTCTGGAGATCCTGGACCTGAAAGGACAAGTGGTCCGCAAATATCCGCCGAAGACGCAGCCTGGCGAGGAAGCGGGTGACGACGAGGGCTTTGGGCGTCCGCCGGAACGCGGATTGCCGACCGAGGCGGGACTGAACCGCTTTGTGTGGGACATGCGTTATGAGGGCGCAACGCGGGTTCCGCGATCGCCTCTATGGGCCGGTAACACGGATGGGCCGCAAGCTCTGCCGGGCGCTTACCAGGTGCGGCTGACGGTCAATGGCAAGCAGTACACCGCGCCGCTTGAAATCGTGCCCGATCCGCGATTGAAGGTCACGCGACAGGACATGGAAAAGCAGTTTGAGCTGCTGATGAAGGTCCGCGAGCGCGTAACGCAGACTCATGAGACGGTGAACCAGATCCGAGATATCCGGGCACAGATTACGGCACTGAACAAACGCCTGGAAAACCAGCCCCAGGCGAAGACCGTGGCCGATGCCGGCAAACAACTGGACAAGAAAATGACCGAAGTGGAAGAAGTGCTGATCCAGACCAAAGCCAGGAGTAACCAGGACGTGCTGAACTATCCCATCCGGCTGAATAACTACTTGGTGGCTTTGGGCGGGGTGGTAGACAGCGCTGATTCGGCCCCCACGCAAGCTTCCTACGAAGTGTTTGACATGCTAAGTAAACAGGTGGATGAGCAATTAGCCAAATGGAAGCAGGTCCTGGGTACAGATGTACCTGCTTATAATGAAGTCGTAAGAAAAATGGAGGTGCCGGCGATTATTCTGGCCAAACCCTCAGGCCATAAAACAGCCGAAACGCAGTAAAAGAGGCCTAAAATCAGTCTTTTAGGGGCCCGCACTGGTGTTTCCATTTTGGGATGTTCCGGAATTACCAAAGTGTCTATTTCTAAGAGCAATTTTGATTGACCTTGGCTACGCGCGGGGTTACAGTCTTGCGTGTAACACCAGAGACGAAAGAATGTCTAATACCATGTTCGCCATTTGGATCGGCCTATCAGCAGGAATTCTCCTGCTGTTTCTGTATGCGGCGTTTTTGAACCTGCGGCGGAGACAGTCCCATGGAGTGGAACTGGGTGATTTGATGAACTCGTTCCTGCCGGTGAATGTGGAAGTGCTTTCTGAACTTATCAGTCCCGCACAGCAACGCCATCTCCAGGAAACCTATGGCCGCGAAGAACTGCTAAGGATCTACCGGCAGCAGGTTGGGGTGACCATGGAGTGCCTGCGACGCATGTCACACAACGCTGCCCTGCTGCAGCAAGTGGGCTATACCCAATTGCAAAGCGGAAACCAGTTGATTGCATCGCTGGCGCAAGAGATGGTGGATGCCGGCGTCCACGTACGGCTGTATACGTTCATGGGATTGATTGTATTGCGGCTGCGGAATGCGCTGCAATGGATACCACTGTTCTCGGCCGCCACCTGCAGCGACGTTCAGAATCTGGTCTCCTCCAGCCTGCTGCCTGCTTACGCCCAACTCAAAGATAAAGCCGACAACCTGACCTGCCTGAAGTTTACCGGCTTGCATGAGTCGCTGGTACAGAGCCTGTAAGAACCCCCGCATTTTCACCCGAAAAATCAGCAATATTGTCCGCGTAACAACAGACCATTTTCAGCGCAATATTTCCAGCATAAATGTAGAATTCATGCCTGCGACACTCTGCTATCAATTGCCTTGGCTTCAGATGGGATGAGACGGCATCTCGCGTTCCGGCGACTGCGACCAGGGGTTGGGCCCGCAACGAGGCCGTGCTTCAGATAGCAGCGCCCTTTCATCGTATCGGACACCAAAATGCACCGAGCCCCCACAGAGGGCTCATCAGAGTGCGGATAGAAGCACCGAGATGAATGAACACGCGAAAAAAAGCAAACCCCCAACGAAGGGAAAAAACTTGACTGGGATCAGCCGTCTCATAGAAGCCCCTGAGGTTTCTCTCGATCGTTTACGGCAAACTGGTCTAGCGCTTGCCCGGAGTGATGAAATCCTTGAGGCTCTCTTCCCATTTCTTGGCTTCATGCAGAGCTTCGGGTGGAAGCGTTGGAGAAGAAGGGGTAACTGAGGGTTTCTGCGACCAGAAGCAGTACAGCCACAGGATGCAAGCAATGTCATAAGCGATCACGGGTACTCTGCTTAGGACTGGATCTGTCCTTTGCGCCCGCGACCAGAAAGCGATCAGAGCCAACGAGGTGGAAACATCCAAGGCAAAACCCAGCGCGATGCCGAATTCCTGCCTGCTCCATTGTCTACCCATAAAAACCATCAATGCCACGAAGAACATGAGAACTGCAGCACGACAGAACTCGTAGACGCGGGCCGTAACGAGAAGAACGGATTTATGGTCGCCGTGGAACGCCGTGAAGGAAGCTACAACGGCAATAGCGACCACCGCCATGGGAAAAAGGTAGCGGAAAAAGCCGATCCTGTATGATCCTGGAAAAAGACGCTTGATAAACAGCTCGTAAGTTGCCAAAAAAGCAAAAACCGCCAATACAATATCGGAAACAAAGTAGACATCGCGATAGATATCAACGGAAGTCCGAAAAGTGAAGAGCCTGGTGAGGCCAACCACTTGGGTCACAACCACGTAAGCGAAGAAGAGCGGAAATTCCTTATGCCATCTGCGATAAAGCAAGACAACTGCCAGCACGGCCAAACTTGGCAGTGACAACCAGTTAATCAGGAGATTTACCCACTCAGGCATTCTGGCGGTCAGCCTAAACCAACCGCCAGAAAAGCACAAAGCAAATCTCGGTTGGACTACAGATGCGTCCCATGCCTGACGGGAAACGATAAGCCTTAGCGCTAGCAATCATTTGAGAATGTGAGAATACTTAGCGATTGAGTGCGCCCGGCGGTTCCGGCCAAGGACCGGGCCCAGCGAAACCCTGTGCGGCATTCGCACACGTGCCAAGAACCAACATCGCCGTAAACACAAACACGCGCATTGCGACCTTCATGATTTGTTTCCTCCAAATTTGCCTTTAAAATTGCGCTCGAAAGTTGCCAATAGAGTACAGGAGAAATGAAAATGCGCCACAACAATTGCAAACAACCCCTATTTCCAGAATTCATGCGTTATTCACATCGGCCTGCGAGAGAATTCCGTACAATTGAGATCTGG
>JBGPZS010000554.1:0-2716 GCA_041493865.1 Terriglobia bacterium | reverse complement strand
GCCTGTCATACGGTGGGTCAAGGCGACAAAATAGGGCCGGACCTGCTGGGCGTGACTGACACTCGCAATCGAGACTGGCTGATACGCAAGATCCAGAGCCCGGAGCAGTTGCTGGCCGAAAAAGACCCAATCACGATGGCCCTGTCTGAGAAATATGGCCACGTCACCATGCCTAACTTGCGAGTGGCCGATGAAGATGCAAATCACCTGATCGGTTACCTGGTCTCGCAGACCTCCACGCTCAACCGGCAGGCTTCAGCCGCGAAAAATGCGGCAACAAAGGCAGCTGAAGATGGAAGTAGAGACGCCCGCCCCAATCGGTAGATCAAGAGACGCGGACTGTTCAGATCGCGCTGGACTGTAAATGGAATGGCTGAAGTTTGAATTCGATTACCGCCTCGACCTGCGGAGGTTGACGCCACACATACTGGCGGTTGAGGCACACAAACAGGCCGCACTCACCCGCGTGCTTCCGCCCCAGTGGCGGGAGCCTGTGGCAGAACAAGCGCAAACCGAAGACAAGAATGAGAAGGAACAATCGCGGATCAGGAATGCTGCTGCTGCGCGAGCATGGGTCAATGAGCGCTTTGTCGCGGGGACGCCACCACTTACCTTGGCCGACCTGATGACGATGCACCGGATGGTGGCTGACGGCGCCACGGGGGAATACGCTCCAGGCGCATTGCGTAGCCTGCCGGTGCAGGTAGGAAGGCGAGAAGTGGGCGGGTTGCATATGGGCGCTCCAACAAACTGGCTGCCGCGCCTGATGAACGAGTACGTTCAATTCATCATCGGCGAGCGCCTGCGCAGCTTGCATCCAGTGATCCACGCGCTGATAGGTCATTTCTTTCTTGTCACCATCCATCCCTTTGGCGACGGCAACGGAAGAGTGTCCCGGCTCCTGACCGCAGGCATCCTTCTTCAGCGCGGATACAACGTGCACGGCGGTTTCTACGCACTCTCAGATTATTTCTACTTGAATGACATCAGGTATCACAGCTTGTTGCACAGGTGCTGGCAGAGCCCGCCCTTCGATCTGACAGAATTTGCTGCCTTCGGGATGGAGGGTTTTGTTATGGAACTCAGGAGCATCAGTAGCTTTATTAAAATGAAGCTGGGCCGCGTGGTTGATCGTGAGATGTTGCTGCAGTTGCACTCCGGTACGGGGCCGCGCAGGCTGCGCTCACGATTGTCACGGCCGGTTTCGCGATAGCTGTTTTTACTTGTGCAGGTAAAAGAGCCCGCGATCTGCCTGGAGTTCACAATCGCGAAATGCATCGCTGAGCGTTTCCAGCAGGTCGGTTGCTAACACCGTGTTTTCATGGAAAAGGTCGCGCGCAAGGTCTCCCGCAAGCCCATACAAATACACCGCGGAGGCAACACCCAATTCCCGGAGGAGAGGAGATCTGTTTGTGGGATGCGCAGCCAATGCCGCTGCGATGATTCCGCTGAGTGCATCATCGCAGCCGTTCTTGGCCAATGCGGAGTTGCCTGTCATGCTGATCCACGTTTCACCGGACGATCCGGCGACGATGGTCCGCAAATCTTTCAGCACGATGCAGGACTGGGTGTCTCGGGCGATACCGCGTACCGTTCCCGCCATGTCGGCCTGAAGGACGTCGATTGTGACACCGGGAAGCTCGGCTGCGTTTTCAGCATCGAGAATAATGACGCGTAATTTTGAGCTGTCGGCCTTCAGCGCAGGCTTTCTTCTAATGATGGCACTCAGCGCGTCAGGATGGACCACAAGCGGCGATTGGCAATGATGGGCCACCCATCCCACAAACTCCGATGTCTGCTCATCGCGCGGCAATCCTGGGCCTAGCACAACCACATCTGCAATGGCCAGCAGCTGAACTAGCTCTTCACGGGCAGAAAGTGAGATTGTGCCTTCCTCAGCCTCAGGGAGTCCGTGAGTCATCAGCTCTGGCGCAAAGCCGGCGATTGTCGGCTGACTGGATCTGGGGCACGCTACTGTAACCAGACCAGCACCCGTACGAAGAGCCGCTATGCCCGCGAGCCCGGCCGCTCCCGCTTTGTCCAGAGCCCCCCCGATCACCAGCACGTGGCCAAAATCTCCCTTGTGTGCTTCGTCGGGTCGTGGTGGAAACGTAATCCGCACCTCCTGGCCGGTGGTCACGCTCAATCCGGTTTGGCTTGAAACAAGGATCGGTTGCACACCAAGTTCGCTTACCGCAACGGGGCCGGAGGTAAGCTCTCCAAAGACATGGGAGAGTGTGGGAGCTACAAAAGTGATGACGCCGTGCGAGAAGACCACTTCGCTGCTGCCCTGGTGCACCCGAGATTTGCTGTCTGGCTCAACTCCAGAAGGTACATCGACCGATACAACGATGCCGGACGCATGATTAATCGCTTCTACAGCCTTCTTGCCGATTCCTTCTAATGGAGGCTTGAATCCGGTTCCTACAACAGCGTCAATGATTAGTTCTGCTTCCAGGGCCAATTGCACCGCGTCATTCTGAAAGCCGGTTTCATCGAAAACCCACATCGGCTTGACGGGCAGGCTGGCGCATATGGCCGCAGCTTCAGGAGAGAGCGCCTTCTGCCCCGTGGCTAGAACAATCACAGAGATCTGCTCGGCAATTCCAGACAATACTTGGGCGGCCATCAATCCATCTGTGCCATTGCCGCCGTTGCCGCAGACCGCGCAAACAGATCGGAATTTGAAGTGAGCAAGGCAAAACTGGGCGACGGC
>JBGPZS010000333.1:0-4916 GCA_041493865.1 Terriglobia bacterium | reverse complement strand
CCTTATCGCTTCCATACGGCACAACGCCAAACGCGCCGCCGGTCAGGTTCCACAGCAAGGGAGCGTAAGGCTCCTGCAAATGGACCCTCACGGTAAAGTCGTCCGGCGTCTCCACGGCGTCCACCAGCTTGTAAGCCGCGCCTTTCAGGGTCAGCAGGGACCCGTTGCGCATCGTGTCCAGCGTCCACTTCACGTCCCGCGCGGTAAGCGGACGGCCGTCATGAAAGCGAATGCCGTGGTGAAGATGAAAAATGTAAGTCTGCGCGTCTGGGACCTCCCAACTCTCGGCTACGCCGGGCAGCAGGTTGAAGTGCTCATCTTTGCGGACGAGCGAATCGAAGATCAATTCATCAATGCGCTCGGACTGCGCGTCTTTGCCGATGCGCGGATCAAGGTTTGCCGGACTGCTTTCAATGACCACCACCAGCGTTTCCGTATCCGGTCGCGTGGCGCAGGAGAGCAAGCTGGCGCACAGCAAAACCAAAACCAGATTCCACCACAGAGGACACAGACGAACACGGAGAAGTCTAATCGCGTAAGAACGCCAGCTCCGTGCCACACTGTGGCCTCTGTGGTTAAACATAAGAAATCTTCCCCAGCACCACCGCCCGCTGCGCCCCCGTCGCCGAAGGAACGTTGCCCGGCTGCCTGTTCCAGGTCTGGTATGCCAGCAAGGCAAAAGCCACGGCTTCCTTTGCCTGGCTGGGCAAGCCAAAATCATCGGAGTGTTTGAGCCGGAGCCCAAGGTTGGCGCATTCCTGTTTGAGCATGTTCATCAGCGTGGCATTCTTCGTTCCGCCGCCTGAGACGACCCAGTCGTGATACCTGCCCCCGTGCAAAACAAAACGCTGCAGGGCCTGCGCCATTGAGCCTGCGGTGAGCGCCGTTGCCGTGGCAATCACGTCTGCTTTGCCGGCCTTGCCGCAACGGCGTAAAAATGCCTCGGCAAATTCTCTCCCGAATTCTTCGCGACCTGCGGTTTTGGGTGGCTTGAGCCTGAAGTAAGGAGCGCGAAGCAATCCTTCAAGTACTGGCTGAAGTATTGTTCCACCACGCGCGACCAAGCCTCCGCGATCGTACGGTTTGTTGAACAGCAATTGCATCAACTGGTCGATCACCATGTTGCCCGGACCAGTATCAAAGGCCAGCGCATCGCCGGGGCCGGCGCCGGCGGCCATTGCCGTCAGGTTGGCAATCCCGCCGATGTTTTGCACGATCCGCCCTTTGTGTTTGGCGTGAAAAATTACATAGTCCAGCAGCGGTACCAGCGGCGCGCCCTTGCCCCCGGCTGCCATATCGGCCGGGCGAAAGTCTGAGACTACCGGCACTTCCAGCCGGGCGGCCACAACCGCGCCTTCACCCGTCTGCCACGTACACGCGATCTTTTTTCCCAGGTACGGCGCGGCTGCACCCTGATGGTAGAGGGTCTGTCCATGGCATCCGACCAGGTCCAGCTTCGCGGAACCTGTCTTTTTCTGCGCCTTGCGCACGGCTTCCGCGTAGAACTCGCCCAAACGAAAATTCAGCCGCGAAAGCTCAGCTACGCTGATCTTGCTCGCGTTCATGGCAGCAAGCACGGCCTGCCGGATGGCCTTCGGATACTCGGTGGAGTCATGGACGAGCAGATCAAAACTCAGATAGGAACCGCGGCCCTGGATGCTGACCACCGCCACGTCGACTCCGTCCGCCGATGTCCCGCTCATCACTCCGGCGACGATCAAACGTTGATCTCCTTTGCTGTGTGCAAACGGTCATCGATCACCGGGCCAGCCACAATGCGCGAGAAATCGGTCACGATCTTCCTGAGCTTCTCCACGACCTGGGCTTTCGGTTCGGCGGCAAACCCGCGCAGCTCTGCGGACCGTTTCTTGAACGCGATGATGCGTTGCGCCGCCGTGGCCACATGTGCGGCAAACTTGCGGTCACGCTCGGCCGTCCGGAGCACGGCTTCAAAGCCGCGCCAGACCAGCTCCTGGTTGTGGCACACCAGAAACATGTCCGCGCCCGCACGCAACGTCTCCACCGCCACGTCTTCGATTTCGCCGGTGGAAAGCACTCCGCCCATCTCCAGATCGTCAGAGATGATCAGCCCGCGGTAGCCGATCTTCTTGCGCAGCACGTCCTGCATCCACTTGCGCGAAAGCGAAGCCGGCAGCTGGTTGTTGGTGACCTCCGGGTACGAAGCATGGGCCACCATCACAAACGGAATCTGGCGGCGCAGTTCGCGATACGGCGCCAGATCTTCCGCCCACATTTTCTTCCAGCCTTTCTGCACTACCGGCATGTCCTGATGGCTGTCAAGGTTGGCCTCTCCCAGTCCGGGGAAGTGCTTGCCGCAACCCAGGACCTTGGCCGCCTTCAGGCCACGGAGAAATTCGCGCGCGTACACGATTGTCGCTCCCGGATCAGCCGATGCAGTGCGGCTGGTCAGCACGGAGCGCGAAGCCGGGAAACCAAGATCGAACACGGGAGCAAAATCGGTATTGAAGCCTAGCGCGCGCGCCTCCAGCCCCAGCACGTTCCCGTGCATGCGGAACAGCTTGGGATTGCCTGTAGCAAACACGTCTTCGACAGAAGGGGCCGGCGCAATCACTTTTTTCAGGCGATCCACCGTGCCGCCTTCCAGGTCAACGCAAAGAAACATGGGGACGGCGGTTGTGGCTTGCGAGTCGCGCAGCAGACGCCACGTCTGTGCGGGCTCTTCTATGTTGCGGGCAAACAGGATCACGCCGCCAGGCTGAAGCGTGGCCAGCGTTGTGCGGAGCTTGCTGTCGATTGCCAGTCCGTCATAGCCGAGGACCAGCAATTGGCCGACCTGTTGGCGAAGAATATCAGTCTTTGGCATGAGCTTTGATTATACGGAGGTCTGTGCAGGCGCGCAGATTCGCGGCGGGCGCCCGAGTTATGGGAGCGGCGTGTTGATTCTTTGCTCCCGGCGTTTTACCGGCACTTGGCTGAGCTGTTGTCGGGAAAATCCTGCCGTGAATGGCCCTGCAGGTCGCGATTCAGGTAGCGGCAGTTGGTATTGAAGTTCGGGTCCTGGGAAAAATCCATCGTGATCGCTTTGTCGATGTGGTTGTTCTGAAAAACATTGTTGAGATTGGCGACCCCACCCACCGCTGCATAACTCCAGATTGCTTTCAGCTTCTGCCCACTCCCGGCTGAGGTAATTGTGTTATCGGAGAATATGGAATTCTGCACCTGTCCGCGCAGAACAATAGCGATCGCTCCGGAGTTGCCAAGTTGGATCGTGTTGTTCAGCAGGCTCCAGTTGGAAAATGCTACGCTGGGGCCGCCTCCTCCTATCACTACGCCGTAGGAAGGACGGATGAACTGGTTGGACTGGAGCACCACGCCATTGTTGGTGAAGCTGTCAGCATTGAATCCGTAGTAGGAGTCTCTGGAAATGTTGTCGTGAAACCAGACGTTGCCCATGGCCCAGCCTCCGTAGGCGATAAGGCACCCTTCCACAACATTGTTGCGGACTTCAGCCACTGCATTGTTTATTACGATGCCGTCCATGGCCCCGCCAGGAGGGGAATTGTGCACAACGGGGCGGCCCGGAGCGCTGATATTCACGTTTTCAATGATGGTCCCGGTATTCTGATTCGGGTCCGGAGGGTCTGCGTCTCCCCAGATATGTACCGCGAACGTCTCAAACAACACGCTGATAAAGCCTACATCGCCCGAACCACCGATTACGTTTACGTTGTGGATCCAGTGACCGCCATGTTGGGAGCGCAAAACAATTCCTTCCAGGTTTAACGGAAGCCCGCCGGGAGCAGTCAGATGATCATGGTTTGCATCGACCGTGAGATCGGATATCTCAATGCCGGATGAGTCAACGGAGCGGGTCCCTATCACGACATTGCGTCCACCGCTGATGGGCGAGCCGTTAAGCACAAACTGATCGGGCAGGTAAGAGGCAAGCTGTAACTTGGTCTTGCCTGGGCCGCGGCCGTGGATCTTCCAATTTTTTCCCGCGGTAAAACCGAGCGTGCTTCCATGAGTGCGGCCAAATCCGGACACCCAGTCATATTGGCCATTGGTCTGAAGGGTCCCGCTGGTGAGGCAGACGATTAGGTTTTCCGGAGCGATGTTCTTCTGCGCTCCCCAGCTTGGGTGCTGGCCTTCGGAGATGGTGCGCAGGATGGTGTCAAACTTGTCCGCGCTTGTGCCATCCAGCGGGTCTTTGGCGCTGGTGCCAGACTGCTGGCCTCCGCGTTCGGGAACGCCGATGAAGATACGGGTGAAATCCGCCGGGGCGGCAGCAACCGTGCAGTCCTGGGATACGACCTCAGGATCATCCAGAGGCTTGCAGGATACCAGCGCCCAAAAAAGGGCTGGAGGGAGAACAAAGCGCGCAAACTTCATTCAGCTTCCTTGCCGACTTGCGTGCACGGACCCGGTTCTAGCCGGGCTCGCGCCGATTACGCCTTTGGCAAGACAGAAGTCCCCAGCGGCACAGCAGCCAGGCTGGTCAGATCTGGGTTTCAAAACCTGATGTTCAGAACTTCAGATTAAGGGTCTACTTTTGTTAATGCCTGAAAGACGTTGCAAAAAGTATAGCAGCGCTGGGAATAGCATTTTAGTAAACACGAAATAGAAGTGAAAGTTCAGGAAACAGCGTACTAAGCGAGAGGTAGAGAGCGCGGGCCATCTCCTGGTTGCGGATGGTTGGCCCTTTATAACTGCTTCTTCAACTCCCACAGCAAATTCATTGCTTCCATGGGAGTGAGATTGTTCAGGTCAGCTTCTTTCAGGCGGTCTACAATTTTCTGCGACAGCGGCGTGAACATGGTCAACTGCATCTGCGGCTCAACCGCTAGTGTTCCCGGCGACAGATGCGCCGTTGTCTGCTGTTCGGCGCTTTCGTGCTCGTGCAGCACCTCGCGCGCGCGGACAACGACCTCCGG
>JBGPZS010000474.1:0-3595 GCA_041493865.1 Terriglobia bacterium | reverse complement strand
CGGCAACCAGCCATATTGCCAGTTCGTGGTGGCGCCCAAGGTGAAGAAGTTCGAGCAGAAATTTGCCCAGAAAATGAAAGCGTGAGCGCAACTTTTTTCCTATCTAGTGTTGCCTAAGTGATTTGTTTGTATAGCGATGGCAGCCCTCCTTTTCGTGTCAGGAAAGCATCTTAACTGGAAGAACGAACCGACGGAAGGAGAACTATTCTGATGAAACGCGTAACCACATTCTTGTTTGCAGCCGTAATCATGGCCTCATGGACACTGGCGGCACAGGAGCCGGCGACCAAAGACCAGACCGCCACTGACAAGAAGATCCAGAAAGCGGAGAAGACGGAAGCCAATGCCGCGGCCAAAGGCAAGGTGATGAACCTGACCGGCTGGGTCAAGGACCAGGACGGAAAAACGGTGTTCATCAACGACAAAGACAAGCAGGCCTGGAACATCTCAAACCTGGATGCCGTAAAAGGTCATGAAGGCCATCACGTGAAGATCAAGGCCAAGCTGAACGAAGCAGACCACTCCATGGATGTTGAGAAGCTGACCATGATGAGCAAGACCAAGCAGACCGGCGAAGAACAGAAAGCAGAAGAAAAGAAATAACGACAACAAACCTGATGATAGAGCATGGCGGAGCAGCAATGCTCTGCCATCTTTTTATGCGGTATGCTGTAAATGTGCGCACTTCTCTGCCCGTGGCCGACCAGAAACTTGTTCAGATCGTGGATGCCGCTCTGTCTGACACGGCACGCAAGAGCGGCGAGTGGCTGGTTTGCCGCAAAGGATGCACACAATGCTGTTTCGCGCCGTTTCCCATCAGCCAGCTGGATGCCGTGCGGCTGCGCAAGGGCCTGGCTGATCTCCAAAAGACCGACCCGCGGCGTGCGGCAGATGTTCGCGAGCGCGCAAAGCAGGCAGTAATGCGGCTCTCGCCCCAGTTTCCCGGCGATCCCAAATCAGGCATTTTAGGAGAAGACGAAGATGCTGAAGCCAGATTCGTTGACTTCGCCGACGATGAACCCTGCCCGGCGCTCGATCCTGCCACAGGCGCTTGTGATTTGTACGCGGCGCGCCCGATGACGTGCCGCACCTTTGGTCCGCCGGTACGCTCGGGAGCAGAGGGTGCTCTGGGTGTCTGCGAACTGTGCTATCACGGCGCGACAGACCAGCAGATCGCCGCCTGCGAGATGGTCGCCGATCCCGATAGCCTGGAAGAAAAGCTGATTGCGGAAATAGAAAAGAAAACCGGCAAGCGCGGGAACACGATTGTGGCATTCTGCCTGGCAGACTAAACTTTACTATCTGTTGTCTCAAGCGCCGGCGGAAACCGGCATATCTGAAATCACGCCTTCAGGAATATGATAGCGCTGCGAACGCGGCAGCTTACCCAGCAGCCCCAGCATGAGAAAACCGCCGGCGACAATGAGAAATGTCGCCAGACGAAGGTGTCCCAGGCTGGTGGTGGAGAGATCAAAGTATTTTCCCAGCCGCCACATGGCCCAGCCGGCCAGCTGCGTTGGCACTACCACCCAGATGGCAACGTAAAACCAGCCTTTTTCCGCGCCTTCATTGCGAGTGGAACGTCCGGCACGGGGCGTGAAATCGAGAACAGTTGCAATCACAACCGCCGCCGCCAGCGGGTAATAGAGTTTGGCGAACAGATCATTGATGATCCAGCGGCCGGTGAAGAAGTTGATGGCCAGGCCAACCAGGTTAATAGTGAAAGGCACCAGCAGATCAATCCACGCGGCGGTGTAACAGATTACGCGATACCAGAGGTTCGGCTTGGGCTCGCCGTAGTGGGTGATATATGGTCGTGGTTCGCCGCCGGGAAGGTAACCGGCAAATCCGCGCCAGACGCAGGCCGCGGTTACGATTGCCAGCCAAATCCAGTGGCGGCGATCGGGGCCATGTGCGTAGAGATCGGCCGTAAGATGGCCGGGCAGGATCCAGAACACCCAGATCCAGATAGGGACGTGGAGCACACGGTAATAGTTTTTGTTTTTCTCACGCTCAACGACTTTTTTCATGAATGGTCAGGCCCGAAATGGATTTTAATCGTCAGGCGCACTCAATGGGAAGTGGGGGCGCTTTCCGTCTTCCGATCGGCCACCATCGCGCGGAAAGCCTCGACGATCAGCTCCGGCTGGTCCAGGTGGACCCAGTGCGCGCTGTTGGCGGCGATGATGTGCTTGCCGTTCACAGACCGGGCCGCGATGGCTTTGTGCTCCGCCATGCGCACGCGAGGCTGGTGCGCGCCGGAAATCACAGTCACCGTAATCTGCGCGGGGATGTCGCAGCGGAAAACCTCGGCAGCACAGGCGGGCAGAGTTTGAATGTACCGGGCCATGGTCCAGAAAAATTTTGCGTGGCTCCAGCGTTCGCGAATCAGGCGAACGGTTTCCGGCGGCAACTTAGCCAGCTCGCCCAGGATGCGCTCCACTGTATCTTTGGCATTGGCGCCAAATAAGCCAAGCACGCGGCGCGGCACGGCGTTGTTGCCGCGCTGCAGCAACCAAAGACAGAAGCGTATGACACCCAATGCTCCCAGGACAGCGCCCGCGCGTGAGAACCAGACGGCGCGGCGAATCTGCCAACGCTGCACGCGGTTTGGCTTGATCCATTCTTCCGGCGTCAACGGATCGACCAAAATGATGCCCGCGAGTTCATCGGGAAAGCGTTGCGCGTACATGCGCAGGATATAGGCGGCGTAAGAGTGTCCGGCAAGAACGTATGGCCTGGGGACCTGCACAGCGTCTATCCACTGGTGAAGCTCGCCGGCCATTCGAGACACGCTGCAGTTGTGACGCGTTGCAGTGCTCCAGCCCAACCCAGCGCGATCGTAACTATACGTCGTGGTGAGAGCCGCCAACCGCGGTTGGAGCACGCTCCAGTTCAAAGAGGATGCTGCAATCCCCGCTTCCAGCACGATGGCCGGCGCACCGACGCCGAGTTGCTGAACATGCACGGTCCTACCCGGCAAGTTGACCAAAGCCCCGGGAGCGCTCAACTTGCGACCGTCAATCCAGACACAAAGGAGCTGAAGCGCCGCCTGCAGCAGCAAGACGCACAGAAACAGAAGTAAAAGCGTGATGAACAATCAGCCGGCCCCGTTCTGCCTCTATGCTACCGGAAAAGAAAAAGGCCGCAACGCTCTGCGGCCCTTCTCCTTGCTGCACCCGCGGCTACTGCGGTGGAGCTTCTTTGGTTAGATCGTCCAGGCCGTTGATGGGCTGGGCGGGAAGTGGCGGCGGCGTGAGGAAGGCCGGCGGATTGATGAAGTCAAAGAACTCGGTCATATCGTCGGCTGCGGCATCACGCGCAGTGAGTGGAGGCAGGTTGAAGCGCGTTTCGATTAACTTCAAGATCGAAGTCAGTTCGCGGTTGGTATGGGACACAAAGTGCGGTTTCACAAAAGGTGAAACGACCATGAGGGGCACACGGAACCCGCTGAGCGTGAAGTCGCCGAACGGCGCGCTCATGCGCTCGTCCCCCGACCGCAATGCGCCGGTGGTCGCGCAACTGGACGACGGCATGGGTCTGCAGCAGGTGCAGCGCGGCGACCAGTGGGTGCGCGTGCGCCGCGTGGGCTGGG
>JBGPZS010000321.1:0-5001 GCA_041493865.1 Terriglobia bacterium | reverse complement strand
TATGGCGGTCCTGGAAGCGGCAGGCTCAGTCTTCACCAACAAGTATGCCGAGGGATATCCAGGCAAACGCTATTATGGCGGTTGCGAGTTTGCTGATGTTGTTGAAACCCTGGCGCGCGACCGGGCAAAACAGCTCTTTGCAGCCGAGCACGCCAACGTTCAGCCGCACTCCGGCTCTCAGGCCAATATGGCTGCGTACATGTCGCTGTTGCAGCCGGGCGATGCCGTGATGGGCTTGAACCTGGCCCACGGCGGCCATCTCACGCACGGTCATCCGCTGAATTTTTCCGGCAAGATGTACAAAATCATTCCTTACGGCGTACGCAAGGATACAGAAACCATCGACTACGACGAGATGGAGCAGATCGCCGTGCGCGAACGCCCCAGGATGATTATCGGCGGAGGCAGCGCGTATCCGCGCGTCTTTGATTTTGCCCGCATGCGGCAAATCGCTGATAAAGTGGACGCCAAATTCGTGGTCGATATGGCCCACTTCGCCGGGTTGGTGGCCGGGGGAGCACATCCTTCGCCTGTCCCGCATGCTCATATTGTCACTACCACTACGCACAAAACGCTGCGCGGGCCCCGCGCCGGCATGGTGCTTTGCCCGCAGGACCTGGCCGCCGCGGTCGACAAGATCGTTTTCCCCGGCATTCAGGGCGGACCGCTGGTGCACATCATTGCGGCCAAGGCGGTGTGTTTCCGGGAAGCGTTGCAGCCGTCCTTCAAAGACTACGCGCAGCAGATGGTGGCCAATGCCAGGGCCCTTGCCCGCAAAATCATGGATGAGGGCTTTCGCGTCATCTCCGGCGGGACCGATACGCACCTGATGCTGATCGACGTTTTTGCCAAGGGCATTCTGGGCAGCGAAGCGGAAAACGCCTTGGGCCAGGCGGGAATCACCGTCAACAAGAATACGATACCGTTTGACAGCAATCCTCCACTCAGGCCCAGTGGCATCCGCATGGGCACGCCCGCGCTCACCACGCGCGGCATGAAAGAGAAGGAGATGGTACAAACCGGTGCATGGATTGTCGAGGTCCTCAACAACCGCAAGGACACGCAAGTGCTTGCCCGAATCCGAAAGCAGATCCTGGAACTGGCAGAAGCGTTCCCTCTGTATCCGGAGTTGCGCGCGACGGTGGGCGTGGCGTAGAGCGATGTAAGTTCTTAGTCGTGGGCGCAGTGGAAACCTATTGCGGCACAATCTTAAGCACTCGGCCGCCGCCGATATCCACCACGTATAGTTCACCTGCGGCATCCTGCCCGAAAGAGCTGATATTGAATCCGGGACTCGCAAGCAGCGTGCGGGTAAACGTGTTTGCCGGGCTTTCCGTCAGGCTCCAGATTTTACCGCTGAGGTCCCCAAAGATATACATGCCCTGCATGCCGGCCACCGCGGTCCCGTGATAGACAAAGCCGCCGATTACCGCAATGGATTCAGGGTGGCTGATCTCTATTATCGGAAGACTTAGTCCGGCCGTGTTGCAGCCGCTCGGCGGGTTGAAACAATGCAGCGCCTCCATGGTGTTCCACCCGTAGTTGCCGCCTTTTTGCACGATATTCACTTCTTCGAATTGGTTCTGGCCCACATCGGCCATGAACAGGCGTCCTGTAGGCCGGTCGAACGAGAAGCGCCACGGATTGCGGAACCCAAAGGCATAAATTTCCGGCAGGCCTCCCCCGGCTACAAACGGATTGTCAGGAGGAATCGCGTATTGTTTGCCGGGACTGGTGGAGTTCACGTCTATGCGCATCAGCTTGCCCAGCAGCGTTGCCGTGCTTTGGCCGTGGCCCAGCGGATCACCGCCGCTGCCGCCATCGCCCAGGCCGAAGTAGAGGAAGCCGTCGTTTCCGAAAGCCAGTTGCCCGGCCTTGTGATTGGTAAAGTTGCTGACCTGGTCTACGGTGAGCAGAATGCGCTCGGTTGCCGGGTCGGATTGGTTCGCATTCGCGGGGGATGCAAGGTATTCGGCAATGACAGACTGAAATTGGCCGCCCGCATTGCGGACATAGTTCACATAAAACTTTCGATTGGTCTGGAAATTGGGATGGAACGCCATACCGAGCAGGCCCATCTCATCCTGGACCATGATCCTGCTGCTGATGTTCAAAAAAGCCTGCGGCAGTAATGCGCCGTTCTGGATGATGCGGATTGTCCCGCCCTGTTCCACTACGAACAGACGGCCGCTGCCGTCGTTGGGCTGCTCAAGATCCAGAGGCGCCGCCAAGCCGGAGACTACAGGCTGTGTGGCAATCGACACCGAAGAAGAGGCCGTGTTGCTGCTGCCCGTGCCGCAGCCGATGGACAGGCTCCATGCCAGCAACGCCGCCCATCCAATCCACGATCGTAGTTTTTCCACGGCACGCTCCTTGCGAACGGTAACCCTTTAGCAATGATAGCGCGGCCGTGACACTGAAGCTCAATCGTTGGTTCCTGCACAGGCTAGACTGAAGGCCTAATCCTCCTGGTCAGCAGCCGGCCTTTTTCTGTAGCCCTCCTTTTGCCGGTGAGGTGCTTCTAATCTCGCAGATGTACTTGGTGGCTCCGTGGCACTGCGATTCACATTTTTGGCACCCTTGGTCTGTCTGTTGGCGGTTGCTGCCGTGGCGCAGACAAGTGCCACGCCGCCGGACGCACGGAGTATCGTCGCGCGGATGGTGAAGGCGCAGGAGGAAAACAAAACGCGCGTGCGGCCATTCACCGTCAAGCGCGGCTATCTCCTGCTCGACAAACAAGACCAGGAGAAGGCCCAGGTTGTGGCCAGCATCACCGTTCTTCCTCCTGACAGCAAGCAATACCAGATTGAGAGCAGCAGCGGCGGGATCGGGGAGAAGGTGCTGCGTGACATTCTCAGCAAAGAAACCGAGCAGCCCAAAGACGCTCAACGGAAAGAGCTTTCTAATGAGAACTATGACTTCCAGTTGCTGGGCGAAGAAATGCTAAACGGCCGGCGCTGCTATCTTTTGCGCCTCAATCCCAGGCGCGAGGAAAGAGACCTGCTGCGGGGCAAAATCTGGGTGGATGCGGAAAACTACAATATCCTTCGCATAGAAGGCAGCCCGGCAAAGAACCCCTCATGGTGGATCCGTGATCTCCATATCCTTATGGACTTTGCCGATGTCAATGGCATGTGGCTTCGCACCTTCACCCACGCGGTGGCCAACGTACGCTTCAAAGGCAGGTTCGTGATGGTGTCGCGTGACCTGGAATATCGCTTTGGGGAACAAACTGCCTCACGGCCGCGGCCCAACTCGGCAATCTTCGCCGTCTCCGCCATCAATCCCTAGGCAATTCTCACCGCTGAATCCCGCTTGTCCCTTGCCCTGACGCGCGGGGTGAGATTAGATTGATGGTTCAGTTTTCAATCCACCGGACCAGGAAGAGCAGGCGTACGCTTCCGGCCGACTGTGAGGGCCTGTGCCGAAAAACGGAAGGCATTCTTTTTTACTGGTCTTTTTCATTGCAACTTGCGGTGTTGCATTTTCTCAAAACCCGGCCACGGAGAAGAATCCCGGCAAAGACCAGCCATGGAACTTTGTTGTGTCCGGCGATTCGCGCAACTGCGGAGATGTGGTCATGCCCGCGATTGCCGCCGGCGCCGCCAAAAATCACGCGGCCTTTTACTGGCACCTGGGTGACTTGCGCGCCATTTACGCCGCGGATGAAGACTACCAGCAGGCCCCGGAACATCGCGGCAAGATCGTTGAGAAAGACGCGTACTTGAAAGATGCCTGGGATGATTTTATCCAGAACCAGGTTGTTCCTTTTGGCGCCATGCCGGTCTTTATTGGCATCGGCAACCATGAGACCACCGCGCCCAAGACCCGCGAACAGTTTGCCGGCAAATTCGCCAAATGGCTGGATTCTCCACCGCTCAAGCAGCAGCGGCTGGCAGATGACCCGCAAGACTCGAACCCAAAAACTTACTTCCATTGGATCCAGGGCGGAGTGGATTTTATCTATCTTGATAACGCTACCCGCGATCAGTTCTCTCCGGAACAGGTAAGCTGGCTGGAGGGTGTGGTGAAGCGCGCCACTTCCAATCCAGACGTACGCGCCTTGGTAGTGGGAATGCATGCCGCGCTGCCGGACAGCCTGGCCCACGGCCACAGCATGAATGACTGGGAGGTGGGCGCTGAGAGCGGGCGTCGCGTCTATACCGACCTGCTGAATTTCAACAAGCAGACGCACAAGAACGTGTACCTGATGGCCAGCCATTCGCACTTTTACATGAGCGGCATTTTCAACTCCGACTACTGGAAAGTACACGGTGGCGAACTGCCTGGATGGATTGTCGGGACCGCCGGAGCCCAGCGCTACATGCTACCGCCCGATGCGCCGCGCGCTCAGGAAGCGCGCACCAAGGTCTATGGGTTTCTGCTGGGGACCGTCCACACTGACGGGTCGATTGATTTCAAATTTGAAGAGATCAAACGGCCGGACACTCCCGCCGCAGTGAGCCAGCGCTACACACGGGAGCTCGTGGATTTCTGTTTCGACAAAAACACGAACTTCTCTGAAACCGCCGAACCGCCCCATAAGTGAAAATCTAACGATCAGTAGTCGTCATCAGTACGACCGCGAGTAAGGATGTAGAGACAAGGAAACTCCGTTCTGCGTGCCCGAGCCATGCACACCGGGCGAGTTGTGTTTCGCAAACCGCTCAGTGTGCCTTTCCCCACATTTTCTTGTTGACATTGCTACATCCGTACCTCAATATCTTGTGTGTAGGCACGCAACGGCACCATTCGTTGGGCTTTACAAGTGAGAAGGGCTCCAAGCGACTCAAATTCTTCTAAGGAGGCATTCACTCATGGCAACCAAGAAAAAAGCAGCCAAGAAAAAGAAGAAAAAGTAGCCGAGTAGCGGAGCCAAGTCTCCGTGAAATTCACAAGGGAAAATAGTTATGACGGGTGTTCATCAGAACACCCTTTTTTGTTGCTTCGGATTTTGCGTTCCCAGGACCACAGGCGATTGGCAAACGGCCGTGGCAATCG
>JBGPZS010000216.1:0-6677 GCA_041493865.1 Terriglobia bacterium | reverse complement strand
GAGGCCACGCCAATCTCCGGGCCGGCGTGCGTATAGACGGTGCCTGAGGCCTCGCGCGCGATCATGGCGCCCACCACGTTGCAGATGGCCAGCGTCTTTGAGCCTTTGGCTTTGGCTTCGCGCTGGGCGGCAATGGTGTCCGCGGTCTCGCCCGATTGCGTGATGAGCAGCGTGATCTCCTTGCTCGACGTGATCGGATCACGATAGCGCCACTCGCTGGCGTAATCCACCTCGACGGGTATGCGCGCCAGCCGCTCGATCATGTATTTGCCGGCCAGCGCCGCATGCCAACTGGTGCCGCAGGCGGCAATGTTGATCTTCTGCGCGTGGCGCAGCTCCGCTTCGGTGATCTCCATCTCTTCCAGGAAGACCTTGCCCGAATCGAGCGAGACGCGGCCCAGCGTGGTATCGCGCACGGCGCGCGGCTGCTCATAAATTTCCTTGAGCATGAAGTGCTTGAAGCCGCCCTTCTCCGCCATGATCGGGTCCCAGGTCACGTGCTGCACTTCGCGCACCACCGGCTTGCCGTCAAAGTCCGTGAGCTGCACGCCGGAAGGCGTAATCACCGCCAGGTCGCCATCGTGCAGAAAAAACAGGTCGCGCGTGTGCGGCAGGAGCGCGGGCACGTCCGATGCGACAAAGTATTCACCGTCTCCCAGTCCGATGACTACAGGCGGACCATTGCGCGCCGCGACAATCTTGTTGGGCTCTTCTTCTGAAAGCACTCCCAGAGCAAATACGCCCGTAAGCTGCTTCACCGTCTTGCGCACGGCCTCTTCCAGGCTGGGATGATGTCCGTTGGCCTTGTGATCAAATGCCTTCTCAATCAGGTGGGCGATGACTTCGGTATCGGTTTCAGTCGAAAATTTGTGGCCTTCTTCGATCAGCTTCTTTTTGAGCGAGAGATAGTTTTCCACGATGCCGTTGTGCACCACCACGATCTTGCCGGTGCAGTCGCGGTGCGGATGCGCGTTCTCTTCCGTGGGACGGCCGTGCGTGGCCCAGCGCGTGTGGCCAATGCCATAGCTGCCGTCCAGCGGTTTGAGCCGGAGCACGTCTTCCAGGTTACGCAACTTGCCCTCGGCCCGGCGCAACTGCATCCCGCCGCCGTTGCCGGCAACCGCTATGCCGGCGGAGTCATACCCGCGATATTCCAGCTTCCGCAGCCCTTCGATGATGACGGGAACTACGCGTTTCTTGCCTACATACCCTACGATTCCACACATATTGAAAATCCTGTCGACTGAAGCTGCCTGTGGGAGTGCTTACATGCACGCCAATCGCCATTCGTCGTTTTTGGGAACAGCCATTGGACTCCAGGCTTTTCTCGGGGGATTCTCATTATTCTACTCCGGAATGGCCACAAATCCCTGGTTACCTGAGTGTGTTCCTGGCGACTAGGAAAACCTTTGCGGTGGATAGGGAAAAGCACAGGCGGACGTTTTCAGGGCTGAAAACCCGCTCAATTTGATGCCCTTTTACCTGAGGTGCGCTGCCCAGGTGCTCCGAATCGTTAGTCCTCAAGACGATACGAAAACTCTTCGATTACAGGGTTCGTCAGCACCTCTTTGGCGATCCGCTCCACTTCAGCCTTGGCGGCAGCTTTGTCCAGGCCGCCGTTCAAGGTCAGTTCAAAGAACTTGCCCTGGCGCACTTCGCCCACGCCTTTGTAGCCCATCTTGTTGAGCGCTCCGTGTATGGTTTTGCCCTGAGGATCGAGGACGGTGGTCTTCAGCATGACTGTGACGTAGGCCTTCATGGTTGGCTCGATTATAAATTGGGCCGCCCTGTAATGTTGCGATCCACTTGTGGCGCTGGCGCCCTCGCCGATGTTTCTGGTTGGAAACGGGAAGCGTGGAGCACCTGCTGTCCGGCACACTTACCTCAAAGAAGCGGCTTTAAGGCAGCCTCGAAAACATCAGTGTACTCAAACCCGATGACTTTCTGGCGCAGGGCCCCCTGGCGATCATAGAGCAGCGTAGTCGGCAGCCCCTCGATGCCGCCAAACTTCTGTTTCAGATCTTCCGTGGCGACCGCCAGCGGGTAGCGGATACCAAGTTTTTTGGCAAATGCAAGCGGTTCTTCTACGTCAGCCATGGTATCAAGCTTGAATCCGATGACTACGAATCCACGCTGGCCATAGCGATCCACGAGTTTTTGATATCCCGGCATCTCTTTCTTGCAGGGTTGGCACCAGGTGGCCCAAAAATCGATGAGCACAACTTTGCCGCGAAGGTCAGACGAGGAGATCGTGCGCCCCCGCAAATCCCTGACGGAAAAGCCGGGCAAATGCGAACCAATCTCACCGGCGATTGCCGCTGGTTTTGACTGCGGAGGGCCCGCCGGGTGCTGCTTCAATCCGGCGAGCCCAAACGCAACCAGGCACAGGTAAAACACGCGTTGTCTTAGCATCTATTCCTTCTTCTGCACTTCCAGGACAAGAAGCTTCAATGGAATCGACGTATCCGGTTTCTTTTTCCCCGCTGGCTTTTTGTACAACTGGCCGCGGAGCGTAACCACGGTTTGCGAGTTGGCGATGGATTCAAGCCCTTGCGACAACTCATTCGGCGCGAACAGGAAAGACCGGCTTGGGCCGACCTCCAGGGCGAAATTGCCGGAGGAGTCCTTTACGATTTTTCCGCGCGCAGTCACGTCCATCTCAGCGACGGTGACACCACTGTCATAGGTCGCCTTGAGCAGTTGCACGGGATCAATTTGCCCATCTTCTTTGGGCGTGACATCAACTTTTCCATCCAACAGACTGACTTCCACTTTTTGAACGCCAGACTGGCGTCCGAGGTGTTGTTTCACCCCGTAGGCTCAAAAGTTTCAAGTCATGCCCTGAACACGCATATCAACATGTGTGATCTGCGCCTGGGCCAGCGGGATAGCAAGCGCCGAGCCGAGCAGAACAAGCAGGCTGAGTTTTCTGATATTCATATTATTTCCTCCTTTAAAGATGCAAGCGAAACTGCTGCGTGATTCCAAAACTGATGTGGCGGCGGACAGGCGAGAACAGCGCGCCGGTGGAGTGCACAGCGTCCCAATCCACTCCCAGCCAGGCGTGCAATCCCGGGCGCAGGCCAACGTAGGTTGTGATTCCGGCCAGCAGCGCGTCTCCACCGCTCCCGTTTTGCATGACGCCGGCAATGCGGTCATCCTGTGAATACAGCCAGGTGAGGACCGGGCCAATGAACCATTCACGCTCTCCGTTCTTCGCCTCGTAAGGACGGTAGGAAAGCCAGAAGCGCGATTCAAAATCACTGCCCAGCCGCATGGCCTGGCTGCCCTGTGAGCGCCAGAGTGAATGAAAATCCTCATCCGCTACCAGACGCCGGATGTTGAATAAACCTGTGTAAGTCCAGTTTGCGGCAAGGAACAAGTCGGTAGACCCGGAGCCGGGTTGCAATCCCGCAGGTAACAGAACACCGTTGCTGCCGGTCAAGTTTGTGCGGCCGGTTGGAATCTTTGGGCCGAGAGTAACGGAGGCCTGCGTGGTCCCTCGCGGTGAATCGCGCCGATAGAAGCGGTATTTTGCCAGCACCAGCGTATCGCCCAAGCCGGTTCCCCCAACCTCAGGGGCGCCCGCCATCGAGAAACGGTTGGTGACGATGGGAGCGAGAATGGTCAAGTCAAAGTCTTTGTAGAATCCCCAGGTGAAATTGAAATCGCCTTCATGGGAGAAAGTAGGGCGCGCGGTTGCGGGGATGCCGCCTGATGGTTGCTGTGTGGAAGCGCGCGTGGTGAAGATGGAGTTGTAGGAGATGAGGCCGCCGCCGGGGAACAGGGGTGGCGCTGTTTCCGGAGCTGGGCCTTGTCCCTGCGCCGCAGAAACACAAAACAACAGGATGAGAGGCAGCCATACGCACGTCCCGCATCCAACATGGGTTGCTTTTCGCGATGACACGAATTTTCCTCCAGCAAAAGAAAGCGAAGCACCGGCACAGAAGTGCCTGAAGCCGGCACACACACGCGACTGGAGGAGAGACTAGATTCGCAGAGGACCTGGTGGCGATGAGTCAACGAGCGGCGGATCGTGGTAGCGGACGGTACGCAAGCCGCCAGCCGAATGGATAGCAGGCAATTCAACAGATGCCGGCAGCACCGCGAATACAAAGGGCGCGAAAGAAACGCCATGCACGGATGCGGCCTGTACGAAGGGAGCGTGCGTGGACGGGGTGGCCTGGCAGCAATCTTTCCCGTGGTCCCCGTGCGAACAATTCATGGAGTCACAGCACTCCATTGCCTGATCTGGCGTCATCATGGGCGAACAGTCAAACCCATAGGCTGAAAAGGCTACACCCAGCACTACGATCAGAATTGGCCTGGCAAAACGCATCACTGAGATTGATTACATACGTTCGAAGGGCGCAAGGTCAATCCCTTTAGGAGAGAGTTCAAACCAGATTGGATGGCAGGAACATGGCAAAGCCGGGCTTTTGAGGGCGCACTTTGACTTTAAAAAATAAAGCACAAGTGACACGCAAGAATGGAGATCTAACTGCCCGGTCAGCCCAGCCCCTTGAACAGTTCCGCCATTTCAATCTTGAGACCCTTGGCAACTTTTTGAATGCTGCGAAGGGTAAGATTCCTCTCGCCCCGCTCGGTCTGTCCGATGTAGGTCCAATGGAGCCCGGTGGCCTCGGCCATCTCCTCTTGTGACCAGTCCCGCGCTGCCCGCAATTCGCGGACCCGCAGGCCGAAAGCGCGTCTTATGTCTCGTTGTGTCACCCCCTGAGTGTCAACAGTTAATACTTATATTTCTAGAGACACTAAGTATTATTTCTGATACTGTCTTTCTACGAAAGTAAGCTGAAGTAACTCCGCTTCGGAGGGGAGAAGGCCACGATTAGATGCCTCCGCACTGTCCGCTGGAGAGAGTTGCACTGGTTTCTGCCGGGGTAAATATTGGCGTCGCTTATGGGCGAGCCGGATACACCCAAAGGAAGAAACTCCGCGACATCCTGGGACTTGAGGCGGTGGTTGAATCGCGGAGGGTAAGGCCCGGAACCGCTATCCGGGCCTTTTCCTTTGCGCTCTCAAGCGCGCTCCGTCTCTACGTTGAGAATACGGGCTGCGGCCCGGGTCCGCTGGGTCTGGGTTCTCATTTCCACCGCTGCCGCCGCTGGAATACAATGCATCTCCGGAGGGTCCCTTAGAATGGCCAGGTTTTATGAGAATGTACCGATCCAGTGGAAAGAGGGTGATGAGACCACCGGACGCGGACTCGGCAACCATGTTGCGTGGATGTGCAAGTGCAACAACCTGATGCTGGCGCCGCACGAAGAGCTCTACTTTGTCCCGGCCTGCCCCACCTGTGGCCGCAAGTTCAGGGTGGTGAAGGGCAAAAAGCCGCGATACGTGAAACGGGTCATTGAGCGGGTGGAAAGGCCCGTAACGCAGAGGTGGTAGCATTTCTCCGGTGTCTGCCGTTGCGGGTTTGCCTGGGAAAGATTATGGTGCGATGTACTCTTTCTCCATTGTGATGACGAATAAAAGGCGGTATAAGACACACAACCCTCAACCACAAAGGGCACCCGTTCGACTCCCCTTTTCGCAAGCTCAGGGTCTCTCAGCAGGCTGCGGAACAGGCAGCCGAGCCTCTGAAACCCACGCCAAATTGGGATGACTTGGGATGAACTGGGATGACTTAGGGAGGGGGAGGGCGTACGAAGACCGTGTGATCCGGTGATCGGGAAATCGATTGATCGGAAACCGGGAACCTTACCAACTGATGAACACGGATACAGATCTGCGGAAACTTTAGCCTGGGAGCCAAACATGTCCAACGATTGCAAACGCGAAGATGCATGCCATTCCAGCCAGGAGAGCACGCCCACAGTCAGCCCGGTCGACCGCCGGCGTTTCGTTGTAGGCGCAGCCGCCGCCGGGGCGGCCCTGGCTTTGCCGCGCTGGGCCGGCGCCGCGGAAAACATCTTTTATCCCAATATCGGCGCCGCGAATACTGGCCTGACGGCTTTCGATGACGACCTCACGGCTATCCGCGCCGAAATCGCCAAGCGCCATGACGAGACGGTGAAGCGGCTGCAGACATGGATCAAACAGCCCTCCATCGCCGCCGAGAACCGCGGCATGAATGAAGGCTGCGAGCTGACCATGCAGATGCTGCGCGAAGCCGGCTTCCAGCAGGTCACCAAGATGGCCACCGATGGCCAGCCGGGCATCTTTGCCACGCTCGATGCCGGCGCCCCGAAAACTCTCGGTCTCTACTTCATGTATGACGTGAAGCAGGTGGACCCGTCGGAATGGTCGTCGCCGCCCTGGGATGCGGCGCTGGTGGAGAAGCCGGGCTTTGGCAAGGTGGTGATGGGCCGCGGCGCGGTCAACCAGAAAGGGCCGGAAGCAACATTCATCGCCGCACTGCACGCCATCCGCGGCGCGGGAAGAAAGTTGCCGGTGAACTTTGTTCTGGTGGCCGAGGGCGAAGAAGAGATTGGCTCACCGCATTTTCCCCAAGTCGTGCGCCGGCCAGAGGTGCAGGCAGCGTTGAAGCGCACCATGGGAATCTTTATGCCGTTTGCCTCGCAGGACCCTGACGGCCAGGTGACGGCTTTCCTCGGCGCGAAGGGCGTGGTGGAGCTTGAGTTGGTTTCAAGCGGCGAGAAATGGGGCCGCGGCCCCAAGGTGGACATTCATTCCAGCAATAAGGCGCGGCT
>JBGPZS010000540.1:0-2874 GCA_041493865.1 Terriglobia bacterium | reverse complement strand
CTTGCTGCCAATCTTCCTGGTCGTTTCCAGCCGGCCGGCCCATGCCCAGTACACTGATATGCAGGCCATCACTGACCTGGGCGGGCCGCAGGAATTTGAGCGCCGCCGCCACGCTGTGGCGGAGCAGATGAAAGAGGGCATTCTGTTGATGTTTGCCCGGCAGGTCGCGCCGGATGCCGATCATTACCGCGAGGACAATGATTTTTACTATCTCACCGGCGTGGCTGATCCTGGAGCAGTGCTTTTTCTGGACGGAAAAACCGGGCGCACCGTGCTGTTTGAACCCGTACAGGCGCCGCGCAAGAAGCAGGTATACGGTTCTAACGTACTCTCTCTGCCCAAAGAGGAGCAGATCAAGATGGGCTTTCCTCTTGTACTTCCTGTCACCGACCTTGACGTTTTTCTGCCAACATCGTTAAGCAGCGGCACGCCGCTGTGGCTGCGTCTGGACTTCCCGGACAAGCCTGACGGCGCCCGCTTTGAAACCGGCCGCGACCATGCTGATGAATACTCCGCGCCGTACCACGCCGGCTTGCCTCTCGATCGCAACGTCATCGAGCAACTCCGTTCCCACTATCCCCAGGCGGTATTGCGTGACATTACGCCGATTCTGGACGCCATGCGCAATATCAAAACGCCGCAGGAAATCGAGGTCCTGCGCCGCAATGGAAAACTCAGCGCGGAAGCCATACGTGACGCCATGGCCCATGCCAGGCCGGGGATGTATGAGTATCAAATTGAAGCCCGTGCGCGCTTTGGTTACATGAATGCCGGAGCACAGGGCGTGGCCTATCCGGCCATCGTTTCCAGCGGCGGCAGTTTGAACACCTGGCACTATTTCAACAATCGAAAGCAGGTCCCTGCCAACGGGCTTGTGGTATTCGATTATGGCGCGGATCTCGACCATGAAACTATGGACATCACGCGCACGTTCAACATCAGCGGCAAGTTCACTCCTGAACAGGCCAAGTGGTACGTCGTGGACCTTGAAGCGCAAAAAGCCGTGATTGCCATGCTGACTACGGCGCACACCTACGAAGAAGCAGCCGAAGCAGGCTTAAAGATTTACCGACGAGAAGGCATCGAGAAACAGTGGTTCGGGTTCCCTGGCCACTTTGTCGGCCTGGCAACGCATGACGTGCTCCGGGCACAAGGGCCGATCAAAGCTGGGCAGGTAGTGACCGTAGAGCCGATCATCGAGTTTTTTGACAAGCCAATGCACTTCCGCGTGGAAGATACGGTGCTCATCACCAATACAGCACCGGAGATTCTGTCATCCGCCGTACCTAAAGAGATGGCAGAAGTGGAAGCGCTGGTGGGCAGCGCGAAATAGATGGCTTGGCAGACTCTGTACCAAATAAAGATGATAACCGCTGCCGCGCTGCTTCACCCTGATGTGTCGCCCAAAGTGGTCGAGCGCTTCAGAAACAGCGGCGTTGAGATACAGGTCCAAGACAGCCTCCAAGATACTTCGAACTGCTCTGCCGCGCTGATCTTCGGCGGCGACGGCACCGTCCATCGTCATCTTCCACAAATCCATCAACACAAGATACCCATGCTGGTAGTGCCTGCGGGCAGCGGCAATGATTTTGCCAAGTCGCTGGGAATCCGCAGTGAAGGAATTGCGTTGCTGGCCTGGAAGCAGTTTTGCGCGGAAGGAAAGAACGTAAGGGAAATCGACCTGGGAGTGGTCCGGGCCGGGGGCATGCCGGAAGGCAACGCGCAAGACAACGAAATACTTTTCTGCTGCATAGCGAGCGTGGGGATGGACGCGGAGGCCAACGCTCGCGCGAACCGCATGCCGCTGGGGCTGAAGCGTGCAGGGGGATATTTGCTGGCTGCCTTGCAGTCGCTGGTGACGTTCAAGCCGGTGGAGATGAGCCTAACGGCGGGGCAAAGGGAAATACGGCGGCCTGCGTTCTTCATTGCGGTGGGCAACGCGCATCGCTACGGCGGCGGAATGAAAGTAACCCCACGGGCGCTGCCCGATGACGGATTACTGGATATCTGCGTGCTCGGCAAGATGAACAAGCTCAAACTGCTATGCTGGGTGCCGACGATTTTTGTTGGCGCGCATCTTGGGCTCAAACAGGTAGAGTATTTCAAGGCGTCGCAGGTGCGAATCGAAGCTGCGCGCGAGCTGGAGCTTTATGCTGACGGGGAATACGCCTGCCGGACGCCGGTTGAGATCAGCTTGCGGCCTCGCGCCTTGCGGGTAATCGTGCCGCGTTGAGGCTGCAACAAGGGTTTTGGGTCTGCGTCTGATAGGGGACCCCTATCTCACTGTAAGTAAAACGGTTCTTGACGCGGAGGCCCATTTCAGGTGGAATAAAAGCCATGACCAAAGCCGATTTGATTGAAGAAGTTTCTCGCCTGGCGGAGCTGACGCGCAAGGACAGTGAAATCATCGTGGAAACGATTTTTGACAGCGTGGTCCGCTCCCTGCGATCGGGCGACAAGATAGAGATCCGCGGCTTTGGCAGCTTCCGCACGCGGCAACGCAAGCCGCGCGTCGGCCGTAACCCCAAGACCGGCGCACGCGTGGATGTGCCAGCCAAGAAAATCCCCTATTTCAAGCCCAGCAAAGAACTCAAGGACGTGATCAATCACGGGAAGCCGGGAGAAGCTGCCACTCCTGCACCGGCTGCCGAAGGCCAAAGTTCATAGCCGCCCGCGGAGTCCTGATCGAATTGCTGGCGGCCGCATTGACTACTTCCGGAACTTCCGGAACCACAGCCCGATCCCGCCGCTCACTGCGCCCAGGAGTCCCAGCAGGGGCAACAGAGTTGACGTTGCCGGCAGGCGGCCCTTTCCCTGAGCGTCGTTCGATTGCTGGTTCTGGTTGACCTGCGGTGTGGTGGCATTGCCGGCGTT
>JBGPZS010000233.1:0-6319 GCA_041493865.1 Terriglobia bacterium | reverse complement strand
CTACTGGCGCGGGCGCATGGCGGAGGACGAAGGCAACAAAGGGTTGGCCCGCGCTTACTATCAAAAGCTCACAGAGAATTACCGGTACTTTTACTACGCGAATCTGGCCCGTGATCGCATAGCGAAACTTGGCGATGAAGTGGCGGACCCGCCATTGCTGGACAAGCTTCCTCGTCCCGCGCCGCCGCCGCGCGATTGGGAGCCGCCGGCCGACAACGTGCGCGCGCAAAAAGCGCAGCTTCTGGCGAACGCAGCGCTCTATGAATTTGCCGTGGCGGAGATGCAGGCCGCCAGCGCCGGCTCACCTCCGTGGGAAGCCAAGTCCGTGGCCGAAATTTACAGCGAACAGGGCAGCTACATTCGCGCCATTGAGACTCTCAAGCGCGCTGTTCCCGGATACTTTACCGTGGAGATCCCGCAGATTCCGCGGCCCGTGTGGGAAGGCCTGTTTCCCCGGCCTTTCTGGGACGAATTGAAAAGAGACGCGGCAGCGAACCGGCTCGACCCTCATCTTGTGGCTTCGCTTATCCGCCAGGAATCGGAATTCAACCCTGCCGCCATCTCTCGCGCCAATGCCATGGGGCTGATGCAGCTTCTTCCGCAGGTGGGCAAAGGCCTGGCCAAAGAGATGAAGGTCAAGCATTTTTCTCCCGACGAACTGCTGCTGGCCAACACGAATTTGCAACTGGGCACGCGCTACTTCAAGCACATGGTGGACCACTATGGCGGGCAGGTGGAATACGCGCTGGCGGCCTACAACGCCGGAGAAGACCGTGTGGACGATTGGCGTAAGAACGGAAACTTTACCGACGTCGAGGAGTTTGTGGAATCGATTCCATTCACTGAGACGCGGGAATACGTGCAGGCGATCATGCGCAACGCGATCATCTATAAGCTGCTGTATTCGAAAGCTATGGCTTCCGGCAATTAGCTCCCGACTTGATCGCGGGGGCCTGTAGCTCAACGGTTAGAGCAGCAGACTCATAATCTGTTGGTGGTAGGTTCGAATCCTACAGGACCCACCAAAACCGTTTAACAGTCCTGACATTGCATACTTGAGCGCATACTTCATACAATCTCAAACTGCTCGAGCAGAAAAGGTGCAGAAAAAAGCGGTAAATCCCCAAGAAAACCAGAGATCACATGCGCTTAATCCGGACGAAGTCCTGATAGTAGCGGTCATTGACTCTTCCGCACCAAGACCCATACTCCATCACCTGCAACCTCATGCCGCAACGGCGAAACGCCTGCACCGCAAACTCTTCCTGATGTCCGATTGCGATCTCTAGTAGGTCAGGGTCTTCGGCTTTCGATCCATGCTCGGCTTCGTAGACCAGGTTTGGCCACGATTTTCCCGCAGCAATCAACGACTCCGATTCAGGGTTCAGGAGAAAGAATGTCACCAGCCCTCCGCCGCCGGGCTTGAGCAGCCGCGAGACTTCGGAGATATAGTGCACCATCTCCGTGCTGGACATGTGGGTAAAGACGGAACTCAGGATGACGAAATCAAACTCTTGGTCGCCGAAGGGAAACACGTATTCCTGAGGCAGGATCCGCCCCTTGGGATTGAAGAGTTTATTCAGCAGGTCCACGTGCTGAAATCTGAACTTCGGATAGCGCGGAGTTATTTTCCGTGAGCACCACGCAACCTGGCTTCGCACAGGATCAATACCTTCATACGACCCGCTGGTAAGGAAGTCCAGAAGCGGTACGGTCTTGCGTCCTGTTCCACAGCCAATGTCCAGGATTCGGCCGGTGGGTTTCAAGCCGATGTCCTTGAACAGATTGAATATCTTGATGCCGTTTTCTCTGAACTCCGTATAGTCGCGGTTTCCATCCTGCATCAGATAAAACGGGGGGATCAGGCCGGCCTTGTCGCCAAAAAGCCGCTTTTTCAGCGGAAAGCAGTAAAGAGAGCGCATGCCATCATAGGCGAACTTGGAAATTTCTTTTCCACGGGTTGGCAGCCGGCGATAGATCGGTCTGAGGATTGCCTTCAGCTTCGACACAAGATAAGTGTCCCAATCGCGCCTCCAATAGTCAAATTCGTTTGCGGAACCAGCCAGAATTCCGATAGTGCTGGCGACGCCAGTCTCCGCGGCCCGCGTAAGCTTCGTCGCTTCCGTGCTACATTTGCGGTCATGAAAAAGCCGGTCATACTGCTGGCATTTTCTTCTCGCGATCAGTTAGCACGCGCGGAATAATTGCTGTTGCTGGATGAGATGAAATGGATTCCAGGCGAGATGTTCAAGTCCCTGGAGCAGCTCTCGTATGCACGCTCAGGAGCGAGTCGCGGAATGCGATGCACAGCAGTGCTTCAACCATTTACGTGACCGGAGATTCCTTGCGCAGCATGCACACCAGCAGCAGCATTGCGCCCACAACGATGGCGCTGTCGGCCACGTTGAAGGGCGGCCAGTGATGAAGGCCGACATAGAAATCAAGAAAGTCCGTGACCTTGCCGTCAGTCAGACGGTCCCAGAGATTGCCCAGCGCGCCGCCGAGGATGAGTGAGAGCGCCAGGGTAGCCGTGTTGAACTGGTTGCGGTCTCGCCACAGCAGCATAGCCACCACGGCCAAGGCGGCCAGAGAAAAGGCGATCAGCAGAGCGGTCCTAAAGGGCGAGGTGGAGTCGGCAAAGAGGCTGAAGGCAGCGCCGGTGTTTTCCAGGTGGGTCAGGCGAAAGAAACTGGGAATGATCGGGATCGCGTCGTCCAGCGCGATGGTTTGCACCACAATCCATTTGGTAACACGGTCGAGAAGAAGAACGGCGAGTGCGAACAGCAGAGGCGCTTGCACATGGGAGACCTTACTGGCTGACCGCCTTCTCTTCCTGCGGGGTCAGAAATATTTCACTCAGCAGCAGCAGAGCGCCGACGACGATGGCGCTGTCGGCAATGTTAAACGCCGGCCAATGATGAGAGCCGATGTAGAAGTCCAGGAAGTCAATTACGCGCCCGCTCATCACGCGGTCCCAAAGATTGCCCAGCGCGCCGCCGAGTACGAGCGAAAGCGCGATGGCGGTGGCGTTCAAGGCCTTGCCGTTCTTCCATAGCAGGGCGGAGACCACGGCCAGGGCTGCCAGCGAAAACATGATCAACATGGCCGGCTTCCACTCAGACGGCGACTCCGCGAAAAGGCCGAAGGCAGCGCCCTGGTTCTGCACATGGGTCAGGCGGAACACGCCGGGAGCAATGTCAATGCTGTCATGCAGCGTGATTTTTTGCGACACCAGCCATTTCGTCACCCGGTCACAGAGGACGATCAGGCCGGCAATCATGATGTGATACTTGCGCATGCTCATTCAATTAGACGCCCGTTGCGTGCGAACGACTCAACCTACCAGCTCACTTTCGATCTCTTCAAGCGCTGTAAGGCACCTTTCACACACGGTGGGGTAACGCTCGCTTTCACCCACGTGGATGGAGTAATTCCAGCAGCGCTCACACTTTTGCCCTGGCGCCTTTTCTACGAATACGCGCAAAGGAGCGTTCCCGTTCCCGCCCGGGCCGCTTTTCACTTCGAGTCCCGAGACGATCAGCAGAAAGCGCAGATCATCGCGATAACGGTCCAGCAGGGGTACAAGGTCCGCAGGGGCCACCACCGTGACCACCGCCTCCAGGGAACTACCGATGTGTTTCTCCTGGCGGGCGATCTCCAAAGCCTTGAGGGCCACGTCCCGCACTCCCATCAATGTCTCAAAGTCTTTCCAAAGAGCAGTTGCCCTTGTGGCATCGGCAATAGGGCCTGTGATGTCCTCCGCCCTGGGAAAGTGCGCGAGATGTACGCTCTCTGGCCTGCCGGAAACCTTGGGCAGGGAAACCCACACTTCATCGGCGGTGAAGCTCATAATGGGCGCTAGGAGCCGGACCAGCGCTTCGCCGATGCGCCAGAGCGCAGTCTGCGCGGAGCGGCGCGCGCGGGAATTCGGCGGCGCGGTGTAAAGCCGGTCCTTGACTACATCGATATATTCCCGGCTTAGATCGACCATAAAATCGTTCAGCCGATGATAGATGCGGTGGAACTCAAAACTCTCATACCATGTACGCACCTGGTCATTGACTTGAGCTGTGCGCGTAAGCCAATACTGATCCAACGGGCGCAAATCGTCGAAATTGACCGCGTGCTGCGCCGGATCGAAATCCGGCACATTGCTTAACACGTAGCGGAAAGTGTTTCGCATCTTCTTATAGTTTTCCGCTACCTGCTCGGCCAGCAAAGCCTCTGATATGGTCACGTCTTCCTGAAAGTCGACGGAAGCCACCCACAGCCGGATGATCTCACCGCCCAGGCGCTTGGCGATCTCGACCGGATCAATTCCGTTGCCGAGAGTTTTGGATGTAGCCCGGCCCTGGGGATCGAGCGTCCAGCCGTTGGTGGCGACACCGCGGTAGGGCGCGTGCCCGCGCGTGCCCACGGCGACGAGCAGGGAAGAGTGGAACCAGCCGCGATACTGGTCGCCGCCTTCCAGGTACAGATCGGCGGGCCAGGCAAGTCCAGGCTCATGGCCGAGCACGGCGGCGTGGCTGGAGCCGGACTCAAACCATACGTCGATGATGTCAGTCTCTTTGCGGAAATTCGCACCGCTGCAGCCAGGGCAGGCTGTTCCCGGGGGCAGAATGTCTTTCGCTTCTTTCGTGTACCAGGCATCCGCGCCTTCGCGCGCGAACAACTGCACCACGGCGTTGTGAGATTCTTTTGACTCCAGCAGTTTGCCGCAGCCTTCACAGAAGAAGACAGCGATAGGCACACCCCAGACGCGCTGGCGCGAAATGCACCAATCGGGCCGCGTGGCGATCATGTTGCTGATGCGCTCTTCACCCCACGCCGGAATCCATTTCACTTTTTTGATCTCATCGAGCGAGCGCTGGCGCAGGGTGGTGTCTTCTACCCGCGCTTCCATGGAGATGAACCACTGCTCGGTAGCGCGGAAGATGACAGGATTGTGGCAGCGCCAGCAGTGCGGGTACGAGTGCTCGATTTTTGCCTCAGCCATGAGCGCGCCGCGAGCCTTGAGCAGTTCGACGATCGGCTGGTTCGCCTGAAACACAGTCTTGCCTTCGTACTCCGGCAGGCCGTTTTGCATGCGTCCGGCTTCGTCAACGTTCGTGCGCTGGTCAAGCTTGTACTTGGTGCCGGTGTAAAAGTCATCAGGGCCATGGGAGGGCGCAGTGTGTACCGCGCCTGTGCCCTGGTCCGTGGTGACGTAATTCGCCAGCACGCCAAGAATCTGGCGATCGAGAAATGGATGCGCAAACGTGGTGTACTCCAGTTGGCGGCCAGGAAAGCGCGCAATCGTAGATGCGCCCTGGAGCTTGCCAGCTTCGATGGTGGCTTTGGCCAGCGCGTCAGCGACGATATACACCTCTCCGTTGTGCTCCAGCGCCACGTATTCGAGATCAGGATGGAAAGCCACGGCCATGGAAGCAGGCAGCGTCCAGGGCGTGGTGGTCCAGATAATAGTTGAGACCTGTTTGCCCGCCAGCGCAGGATCGATTTTCGCCGGATCGCTCGTCAACTGGTATTTCACCCAGACGCTGGGGCTGGTGTGGTTGGAATATTCGATCTCAGCTTCCGCCAGCGCCGTTTTGTCATGGATGCACCAGTACACCGGCCGCAGTCCCTTATAGACGGCGCCGTTTTCCAGGAAATCAAACAACTGGCGCACGATCACCGACTCATACTGCGGGGTCATGGTTGAATACGGCTGCTCCCAGCGCCCCAGGATGCCCAGGCGCTTGAACTGATCACGCTGGATGTTGAGATATTTTTCCGCGTATTCGCGGCATTTCCTGCGCACGGCGTAGGCCGGCATCTCCAGCTTCTTGCGGCCGAGCGCTTCATCCACCTTGATTTCGATGGGCAGGCCGTGGCAATCCCAACCCGGGATGTAGGGCGAATCAAAGCCGGCCATAGTCTTGGACTTGACTACAAAATCTTTCAGGCACTTGTTGAGCGCGTGGCCTTCATGAATGGCCCCGTTGGCGTACGGAGGCCCGTCATGCAGCACGTAACTGGGCGCGCCTTTGCGCGATTCGCGGATCCTGGCGTACACACCCATTTTTTCCCAGCGTTCAAGCCATTTTGGCTCGTTCTGCGGCAGATTGGCCTTCATGGAGAAGTCCGTTTTTGGAAGATTCAGGGTCTTCTTGAGTTCGAGCGGCGGCCGCATTATCTCTATCTCTCCGAAAGAGGGCTGATTCTTCATTATAAACAGTCCGCCCGCAGGCCTGGCCCATGAACCCGAAAGACCAATGGACGATTCGCCCTTACGTTACAAAAGTTTGCCTCAAATTTACCGATTCCATACAAAGCATGG
>JBGPZS010000441.1:0-3900 GCA_041493865.1 Terriglobia bacterium | reverse complement strand
GCCGCCCGTAAGTGGCCTGATTCCATCTGAAACAAACTCAATGCTTCATGTGCCCATGCGCGTTCTTCGGCCCGCTGGGTTTGTTCTTCAAGCTGTCATAAAGGATTTCGATAAACATATCAGTCTTGATGAAGCTCTGCCCCCAGTTGTCCCACCTGGCCAGAACTTTTTCCTGTTTGAGCTGCTCCAGGGTCTTGCCTTTCTTAATCCCTGCCGCCACCGCGGCTGAAGTCTCTTTCAGCACTGTGACAAATTTCCTGAGGTCGTCCTTGGTGGCTAGCGGTCCGTGGCCGGGAATGATCTTCACGTCGTCCGGCACCTCGGCCAGAACTTTTTCGTCACCGGCAATCATGCCCTGCACGCTGCCGCCGCTCTCGATATCGATAAACGGGAACATTCCGCCGTTAAAGAAGTCGTCACCCATGTGGACAACATTGGACTGGGTAAAGAAAATCACGCTATCGCCGTCGGTGTGGCCGTTGGGGAAATGAATGGCGCGAATGTCCTCGCCGTTCAGGTGGACAGAGACGTTCTCTTCAAAAGTGATGATGGGCAGAGCGATTTTGTCCGCCGGCTTGGTTTCGCCGAAGCGGGTTTTGCCGCCGCTGGCCAGCCGCTTGCGCACGTTCTCCTGCGCCACGATTGGCGCCTTCTGGCCGAAATGCGGATTACCGCCGGTGTGGTCGCCATGCCAGTGCGTGTTCAGAACAACCTTGACCGGTTTGTCGGTAATGCTTTTCAGGGCGGCTTCAATCTTCTCTGCCAGCGGCAGGAATTCATCGTCCACGATGACGATGCCGTCGTCGCCGACCGAGGCGCCGATGTTTCCTCCCGCACCTTGCAGCATATAAACCGTGCCTGCAACTTTCTGTACTTTCATCTCGACCTTGCTGAAGTCCTGCTGGGCAAAGGCCTGCGTCATGCCAAGAAATGCAACCAAAGCGAACGCAAAAGCGGCTTTCCGCATTATGTCCTCTCTTTCGCCGTGCCATTGAATTCAAAAGTTGTCTTCGTGAAACGGACAATCTTAGCCGTGCAAAGCTTTGACTTCAAATTAATTTTGTGGAGGAAAGGCGGAAACCCAAAGTGGAAATCTGCGGGCGCCGCCCGATAGAATATTCAGTTGATTTCTTCTGGAGGGAACCATGCCGACGGTCCGCCATGTCTCGGCAAAAAACGGTGATGTAATCGTGCTGGTGGGCACCATGAAAGGCGCATTTGTGCTCCGCTCGAACGGCGCGCGCAGGAAGTGGGACGTGGGCGGGCCATACTCCATTGGCTCTCCGGTCTATGCCATGGCGTTCGACCAACGCCAGGGGCGGCGGCGGATATGGTGGGCCCAGCAAAGTTTCCGTTGGGGGACCGTGCTTTGCTCGTCAGACAATTACGGCAAGACGGTCACGGAGCCGGAAACTTACTCCGTGAAATTTCCGCCGGAATCGAAACTAGCCTTAAAAAACATCTGGCAGATTTCCCTGGGACGCTCTAGCGAGCCTGACACGCTCTACTGCGGCACAGAGCCGCCTGCCCTGTTTGAGTCCGGCGATGCTGGAAAAACATGGTCGCCTGTTCAGGGCATGCTGGAGCATCCGCATCGCCCGAGGTGGGTCCCGGGAGGTGGTGGCATGTGTCTGCACACAATCGTGCCTGATCCGGTTGACCCTAAGCGGATGTTTATCGCCATATCCACGGGAGGGGCATACCGCACAGACGATGGAGGCGCGACGTGGCAGGCTTGCAATAAAGGCGTCCGCGCTGAGTTTCTGCCTGAAAAATATCCTGAATTTGGCCAGTGCGTGCACAAGATCGTCCAGCATCCATCGAAGCCGGAGCGGCTTTTCCTGCAGAACCACTGGGGACTCTACCGCAGTGATGACGCCGGCAACTCATGGAAGGACATCGCGAACGGCGTGCCGTCAGACTTTGGTTTTTGCATGGCAGTCCATCCGCACGATCCGGACACGGTGTACATCGTGCCCATTGAATCAGATGAGTATCGCTGCACGCCGGAGGGCAAGCTGCGCGTCTATCGCACGGGCAATGCCGGCGGCAAATGGGAGCCGCTCACGCGCGGCCTACCGCAGAAGAACGCCATGGAGACTGTTTTACGTGACGCCCTGGCCACCGACATGTGCGATCCAGCAGGCATTTACTTCGGTACCAGAAGCGGCAAAGTCTACGGCTCCAGCGACGATGGAAAATCGTGGCAGGCAATCAGTGAGGGCTTGCCGGCTGTGGTATGTGTGAGGGCTGCATTGGTGGGCGACGGAGCTGTCTCTTCACCGCGGAGACACCCACCCCAGCAAGCCAACACCGGGCTTACCGGGGACCCCGGACGCGGAGGCGCGGAGAAGAGAAAGGACTTACGGAACGGGACTGCGAAGCGTACGACGCCGGCCAGGCGCACGACAGCGGGACGGGCGCGAGCCGCGAAGAGATAGTCCATGCCGGTCACCTTCCGCATACCGACTTACCTTGGTTCTTTCACCGGCGGCCAGAGCTCCCTGGCGCTCGCCGGCACGCCTGCGACAGTATCTGACGCGCTCGCATCGCTTTGGCAACGTTACCCCGGCTTGCGTGACCGGATTCTGGATGAGCAGGGCGCGGTGCGACAGCACATCAATATATTCGTGGGCGAAGAGGCCATTCGTTTTGCGAACGGACTGTCCACAAGAGTCCCCGACGATGCTGAGATACTGATCGTTCCGGCGGTGAGCGGTGGATGAAAGCGTTTAAGATCGCTCCCGGCAATTAGCGTCGTTTCATCCCACAATGTGCGCACTTTGGCACAAGTACTTCCCATCTGATGACCCCTCGCTGTTAGTACTCAGTTGATCGGGCAAGCGCTCGCTGGACTTGAAACCTAGAGGTGGATGGGAAGAACGCGCAAATGTTCACAATCAATCTCCTTCCTTCGGCGACAGCCAGCTTCAAAAAACTGCACAGGCACAACTCTTCAGCCTAGCCTACGTCCAAAGCCTTCAGAAAAAATTCAGAAATCCTTCAGAAAAATGAAAAGACGTTCTCATTTTTTGAATGGAATACTCGGGCAAGTTTAACAATCAAAATGCCGTTCGTGTTTTCGCTCACCTGCACCACTTAGAGCGAAGCGACGGAGACGGGTGCCCCCTTGCGGCAAGCTCCAGGATAGTCATAAGGAGTCTTCCGGTTACCCAACTAATTTCTACTGGGACCTCTTTGCGCGATTTGGTCCGCTGGATCCTCGCGCCTGGGTCCTCCTGACGTGATCTTAACCTTACGTTTGTACTAGACGTGTGCCTAGAGGAGAAGTAATGCCATCGATTCATCGCATAAGCATGAAAAAAAGAACACGCGCCCTTATTTTGTCAGCTATATTCGTCGGGATAGCTTCCCCGGCAGTATTCAAACTTCCATCATCATTGCATGCCCAGGCCGCTACGCCACCCGCCGTAAAACCGCTGGGTTCACTTAAGAGTGTTGGCACTCCCAAGCCTTCCAACCTGGATGCGTTTCTGAAAACTGACGGTTTCGGAAATGTCACGCCGCAAGCTAAGGCAGCAGCTATAGCACTGGGAAAGGCCTTGTTCTGGGACCAGACCGGTGGAAGCGACGGCCAGGCGTGCGCGAGCTGCCACTTCAACGCCGGCGCTGACAGCCGTACCAAAAACCAGGTTGACCCAGGGTTGCGGGCCGTTCCGCCAGACAACAACTTTGACGCCGGCTTCTCCGCCAACTATCAATTAACGGAAGCGGACTTTCCTTTTCATACCACGCGTCCGCTAACCAATGACATAGTGTCCTCACAAGGCGTTTTCAACTCCGCTTTTGTCGACATCACGCCCAGTCCGTGCCCGGCCGACCAGCCCAATATGGGCAACATCTGTGACACGGGGAACGCGGCCTTCGATCCGGTCTTCG
>JBGPZS010000160.1:0-8066 GCA_041493865.1 Terriglobia bacterium | reverse complement strand
GAGCATTGCGCCCAGGTCTTCCACCACCTGATGAAATCGCGCAATCTCTTCCGCGAAGGTGGCAAGTTTTTCCGGCTGCCATACGCCGCCGCGGAAAAAAGTCCGCGCGTAGCCCAGCACGCCCGTCATGTGCCACAGCAGTTCATGGGGCGTGCGCACGTTGTTGCCCGCGCGAAAATCGGCAAATGGTCCCGGCGCGCCGCGCAGCGCCTTTTGCGTGCGGTAGGCGATCGCGGCCAGAAAATGTTTTAACAGCATCCGCTGTTCATTCATGTGGGAACCAAGTCATGTGGGAACCAGTCATGTTGGAATTTTACTTCTTCCCTTTCGCTGCATTGTCCCATTTCTGGCGCATCTTTGCGGCGCAGTTTGTATAAGAAAGTTTTTAGTTTGCTTTGTTGCAATACCGGAACTAGAATGCCGAGACTTTCCGGGAGGTGCTCATGTCCACGTTACGGCGTTCTGCTTTCTTTGTCCTGTTCGGCTTAACCCTTTGTAGTCTCGCGCTTGCGCAAACGCAGATTACAACCGGCGTCATCCAGGGCGCAGTCCTGGACCAGTCCGGGGCTGTCATGCCCGGCGCTGATGTCGCAGCCAGGAACCTGAACACGCAGGCGGAAAACACGCAGAAGACCGACGGCGATGGCCGCTTCGTCTTCCTCTCCCTCCCACCCGGACACTATTCAGTCACGGCGTCCAAAGCGGGTTTTTCCAAATTGGTACAGAAGGACGTGGAATTGACCGTGGGCCAGGCGCTGAATCTCAAGCTCACACTCAAGGTTTCCGCCACCAGTGAAGTGGTGGAAGTGACCGGCTCGCCGATCATTGAAGCCACGCAAACCACCTCAAGTACAACGCTGAACGAGCTCACCGTGAGCGAGACGCCCATCCTGGGACGAAAATTTGAAGACCTGCTTACCCTCACGCCCGGCGTAAGCGTGGTACAGGGCCCGGACGGCGACGAAATCAGCTTTGCCGGCCAGCGCGGCATTTTCAACAACATCAGCCTGGACGGTGGCGATTACATCAACGGTTTTTTCGGCGAGCAGGTCGGCGGCCAGCGCGCGGCCATTGACATCACTCTGGACGCGGTCAAGGAATTCCAGGTGATCGCCAGCGGCGCCAGCGCTGAATTCGGACGCAGCGCCGGCGGCGTGATCAACGTGGTGACCAAGTCCGGCACGGACCAGCTCCATGGCAGCCTCTTCCACTATCAGCGTCTGGAAGCGCTCACCGCCAACACATCGGATGGCAAGCCGCTGCAGGACTTTCGTCGCGAGCAGTTCGGCGCCACCATCGGCGGGCCGATCGTGAAGCACAAAATGTTTTACTTCGGCGCGTTTGAGCAGATCCTGGAAAACCTTACGCGTCCAAACCTGAGCGCGCAGACCGGCAGCACCGCCTGCCCGGTCGCTTCGCCGACTCTGGCCGCCAACTCCGCCCAGATCGGAAGCAACGCCGACTGCCAGCGCCTGGCCCTGCTCAACTTCTTCCAGACCAGCCGCGGTCAGGCCGAAGGCCTGCCGATCAAGCATCCCGTGCGCAACACCGCTCTGCTGGGCAAATTTGATTGGACGCTCAACCCCAGCCACAATGTCAGCGCGTCGTATAACTTTGATCGCTCGAACAATACGAACCAGACCTTCGATGTCCCCACGTATGGCAATTCCGCCAACGGTATTGAAGGCCCTTCCAAAATCAATTCCGTCAACTTCAACCTGTTCAGCACCTTCTCCGCCAGGCGTGTGAATGAAGCCCACGTGGGCTTTTCCCGTGAAGACCGCCCGCGTGCCGCCGTGGACTCCAAGGTCCCCGCGGATACGGCCATGGGCTTCGGCACCACATTCCGCTTTGGCGCGCCCTTCTTCCTGGAGCCCGGCGTTGATGAAACGTTCAAGCGCATTCAGGTCCGCGACGCCTTTTCCGTGCTCTCCGGAAAGCACGCTATAAAGTTTGGCGGCGAGTGGCTGCACAGCAACAACTCGCAGGTCTTCCGCGGCTTCTTCACCGGCCGTTATATCTTTGACTCGGTGCTGGGCTTCCTGCATTACGCTTCGCCCGCAAGCCTCGGTCCGGGCTTCGGTCCCGCTACTGGCGAGTGTGCTGGCGGGACTTTTGGGACCCTCAGCGCCGCCTGTCCCAGCAGCCCTCTGCTGCTCTATCTCCAGCATGCGGGCACCAACGGAACCACCACCGACGCCGCCGGCTTCTCTGACATCAGCAATAACAACTACGCGCTCTTTATTCAGGACAAATGGCAGATTCGTCCTAACCTGTCGCTCGACTACGGCCTGCGCTGGGAAGCGCAGATCTTTCCCGATCCGGTCATTGCTCCGGCGCAGACCGCTTACGGTGTCAACCTGAGCGACCCGCGGTTCCCTTCGAACGGAAAAATTCCCAATGCCACCAAAATGTTTCAGCCTCGGCTCGGGCTCGCGTGGGACGTTCGCGGCAACGGCAAGTCGGCTGTCCGCGCCAGTTGGGGAATTTACAATGCGCAGCAGAATATGCTGACGCAGGTCGGCGCCATCACCACGAACGGCGTGCAGCAGCAGACTCTGTTCTCCGGTAACGTACCGGGTGGTTTTGTCGGGGCGACCGGCTTCAACACCGCTGGTCCCACATGGCCCAACCCCATCACGCCCGCCGCGGTGCCGCCGGGATCGTTCCCATTCCAGCCCGGCATCACCGTCTTCAACAAGAATTACAACAACCCGCGGACCTACATTGCTGATTTCGGTTACACCCAGGAACTCGCTCCGGAGTGGGCAGGCTATGTTGACCTGGCATGGGCCAAAGGCGTCTATCTCACGCGCTTTGTCGATCCCAACACCGGAGCAACGGCTGTGATTCCCACCAACGGTGACACCGCCAGCTACACCGGCGCAGCGCCCTTTCCCAACCTGGGCTCCATCACTGATACACAGAGTTCCGCTCACTCGCTCTATCGCGGATTCACCATTGGAACGCGCAAGCGCTTTGGCAAGAGATTCCAGATGGAAGCCAACTATGTGCTCTCTGAGGACCTGGACGACGATTCCAACGAGCGTGACCCGTTCACGTTCCGCTACTTCAATAAGTTCGATTTCCGCAAGGATTACACTTTCTCTGACCGCGATAGCCGCCACAAGTTCAACTTTTATGCTTACACCAAGCTGCCTGCCGGGCTCGAGTTCAGCGGACGCATCCAGGCCCACACTGCCCAGCCCATCACCGACAATCCTCTGGGCAATGGCACCGGCGCTCCCTGCAGCCCCAGCAACTCGCTCACTCGTGTGGTCAACGGCATTGACTGCGGCCGCAATCACCTGCGCAAGGACAACGGTTTCTTCACCTTTGACTGGCGCGCCAACCGGCCGTTCCATTTCGGCGACCGTTACGTGCTCACGCCGATGTTTGAAATGTTCAACAGCTTCAACAACCGCAACAACGTGAACCCTCTGGTCACGCCAGGGCTGTTTAACTTTGACGGCTTCCTGCGCCAGGGCGTGGGCGATCCTCTGCAAGCGCAATTTGCGGTTAAGTTTAGTTTCTGAACTCGTGTGGTGGGCATCTTGCTGGCGTTTTTCTGTCCAGTTCGGTGCCCGCTAGTGTTTGCTTGCGCTGCTGAAGCCGGATTCAATCGCCCAAGGCCTTCTCTGTCTGTTTGAGCCAAAGCTGTAAAGAAGCTCGGGCAGACCCGGATCTCCGCTTTCAGGGCGAAAAAAGACCGCCGGGATGCTATCGCACACCGGCGGTGCCATGCTCAATCAAAAGGCGTGACACAACGCGGATGCTACGACACCGTTTCGATAAAAAGGTTCGCATGTCGGGCATTGCGTGCTGGTGCAATCGCTGTTCCTCCTGCACACCGAATTGCAGCCTCCTACAAGTTGCTTGGAAAATGGAGATTTTGCCGCGAACGCTACTGCGGTCGTGGCCATCATTGCGGCCAGCAAGAACATGCACAACGGGCGTTTCATGTTTCCTCCTGTTTCGTCATTTTTGTATTACTCCAGTATTGAAATTCGTCATCGCTCGGCGACAGCCGGAACGCGGCATGCGCCGCAGGACGCCTGCACCACCGCAAGCACCTCCTGCTGCCGCTCATGGTTCAACTCGCCCGCCCAGTATCTTTCGAGCTTTCCGTTTTCATCCAGCAATAGCAGCGTCGGGATCAGCTGTACGCCGAGTTCAAGTGGCGCCATCGACAACACGTTGTCAGTGTTCACGCCGGCGCTGCCCAGAAACTTCGCACCCGACTCCGTCTTCTCCGGCAGGACCGCGATCAGGCGCAGCGCGCCACCCGAAGACGCGCGCAATGCGGAGAGTTGCTGATAAAACGGCAGGTCATGGATGCAATAAGTACACTGGCTGGAAAGGACCATCACGAATGTAAGCTGGGCGCCGCCGGGCGAGAATCCTGACAGCTTGACCTTTTCTCCGATCTTCACCAGAGGAATGGTGGCCGGGTCAGGTCTGCAGCTGAGCACAAAACTGCGGGTAGTGATTCCCGCTAACAGCAGGAAGGAAGCAATCAGCGTGGCAGTGGCCGTCTTTTCGAGCCGGCTCATGGCTTCGTTGCCTCCTCGTCGTGCAGCTCGGAGCAAACCAACCGGGGTTCACTCGGTGCCGATACTCTCCAATGGCTGCCTTTTGCCGATGGTTTAGGACCGTCGCCGTGAGACGGTCAGTCTAGCCGCTCTGATTTGCTGCTGCAACTTGAAACCGCTTCTCTGCAGATACGTAGATTCCAAATCGGAACGCCGGCCGCTCCCGTGGCTAACCTTTTTCCCCTGTTGACAGTCAACATGTAGTCAGCTAAGTTCTGTTGATTTGCGCAGCGGGGTTTGGAGCGGGCCGCAGGGGATGCAGGCACAAATTTCTCAACCTGGAAAGCGCTGCCCTGGTCGTCGGAATTCTCGTTTTCCAGTTGAAAAACGTCTATCGAAGGGTTCACAATCTCACCATATCTGGCTTCAACTATGGCGCGGCTGCCGGAACCGAGAAGTTACTCTTTTGACCTATCATCGCGGTACGGAAACCATTCTCCTGGTGGACGACGAAGAGTCTTTGCGCAACGTCGTAGTGGACATTCTCGGCCAGCTTGGATATCGCATGCTCTCCGCTGCCAGCGGCCCTGAAGCCCTGGCGCTGGCGGAGGAATACTCCGGCAAAATTGACCTGCTGCTGTCGGACGTGGTGATGGACCCGCTCTCCGGCCCGGCCCTGGCGGAAAAGCTCGCCAGCATCAGGCCGGAGATGAAAATAATTTTTATCTCCGGTTATGCTGACTCTCTTGCCCCGGATGGAGTTCTAAGGCCAGGCACCATCCTGGTGAACAAGCCGTTCACCATCAAGATCCTCTCGGCCAAGCTACGGGAAGTCCTGGAAAGCCCGGCCTCTGTCTAAAAATAGGGGCCTATCGCCTGTGTGTGGCCGGACACGCTCCAAGAGGCGATTCTGACACACACAGCAGCCTTGACAATGCATTAAACCATTAATAATCAATAGCATACGTTGTTGGCCGAGGGCTTGCACCTACCCCAACCGTCACGAACAATCAGGGGGTGCGCTATGCACACAGATGCGGCGGAAGCCAGAAACTTCTTAATTTGGATGGCCTTGTGGCTTGGAGCACTCATGGTTCTGCTGCCGGCCCTTGCCGGAAGCTGACAGGTGTCATGGCTCTTAGGGCAATCTTCACCCTTCGGTGGGGCGCGTTCGCGAATCGCAGAAAGAAAAATCTCCTTGGCCGACCCGTGCTCAAGAAATTGCATCTAGGTTTCAGGACGATGCCATCTCGAATTGCGCCGGGCTGCCTTCCCGGTGAAGGAGGTAAAGCATGCTCACCAAGTGCGCCAACCCTTCCTGCTCCACACCTCTGGTTTACCTGCGCGAAGGCAAGATTTTCATGATTGAGTCGTCGCCACAATCGAAGCTGGCTCTCATGGAGCAGGGACCGGTCGCCAAACCGCAAAACCGGGTAGAACATTTCTGGCTCTGTGGGCCATGCTCCTCCAACATGACACTCACTTTTGATCGCCAGCGGGGTATGCAGGTCGTGCGGAAACCGCTGCACATTCTCCGCGCGGCAGCATCCTGACCCGTTCGCCATCAAAGCATTCCTGCAATGCCATTCCAGGACAGAATATGAACCTGTCCGGACAGGTTCCTGTCATCGGAGCTGCTTTCTTTTTTGCCGGCTGAAACACTCCTGGTCCAGCAAGGCTTTGTTGCATCTTTTACAATCTGCCTGATGCCAAATCCCACCGCGCCTTCCACCATGTGGAGCAAGTTTCCGCTGAAAACCGGACACCGCTGGCTGAACCTGCTTCTGCTGTTTGTGCCCGCGGCCATCGTTCTTGACCTGCTCCATGTTTCGCCGCTGATGATCTTCATCGCCTCGGCCTTGGCCATTGTGCCTCTGGCCAGCGTGCTGGGCGAATCAACAAGCGTCCTGGCTGCATATTCCGGTCCCGCCGTGGGCGGCATCCTGAGTGCCACCATGGGCAACTCCACGGAGATGATCATCGCGATTTTTGCGCTGCGTGCGGGGCATATCAATGTGGTCAAGGCTTCGCTCTCCGGCAGCATCATCGGCAACCTGCTTCTGGTGCTGGGACTCAGCCTGATCGTAGGCGGGGCCCGTCATCCCGTGCAGCGTTTCTCCCGCACAACATCTGCCATGAACAGCACTATGCTGATGATCGCCGTGGCCGCGCTGGTCATGCCGGCCGTATTCAACCTTACCGTCTTTGGCACACTCCAGCACGGCGACGTCAACCTGGAACACCTCAGCCTTTGGACCAGCGGCGTCCTCATTCTTCTGTATCTGCTCAACCTGCTTTTTGTTTTTCGCACCCATCGGACCGTCTTTCAGCAGCCGCAACATCACGAAGAGGCGCCGCATCACGGCGAAGAAAAACCGCCGCTGTCCTCCCGCGGCCAGGCCTTCGCTTCACTGGCCCTGGCGACCGTCCTGATCGCGGTGATGAGTGAAGTTCTGGTGGACCAGATTGCTTCTGTCACTAAGGCGCTGGGCATGACCGAACTTTTTGTCGGTGTGATCGTGGTGGCGCTGGTAGGTAACGCCGCGGAAAATTCCACCGCCATCCTCATGGCCCGCCGCAACAAAATGGACCTCTCCATGGCCATTGCCACCGGCGCCAGCACTCAGATTGCGCTCTTCGTCGCGCCCGTCCTGGTCTTTCTTTCCGTCGCCATGGGACACCCCATGTCGCTGGTCTTCAACGGCTTTGAAATCGCGGCCATCGTGCTCTCCGTCCTGATCGTGGAGATGATTTCTTCTGACGGCGAGACCAACTGGTTTGAAGGCGCACAGCTTCTGGCCGTGTATGCGATCGTGGCTGTTGCGTTTTACTTTGTTCCGGAGTGAGTTTTTTGGTTGGGGTTCCGATTCCGCTCGATCATCCGCTTCCTGATCCGCGTCGTCCGCGTTGCTCCGGGGTAACCTTTTGCTTTTCCGATCCCGCGCGATCACGAGCGATTCTGCGCGATCACGGCGATTACGTGCGATCCGGGCGGTATTTTCCGCTCAGCGCATTCCATCGCACCCGCAGCGTATCCAGCCCCATATAAAACCCGTCGCGCCAGGGATGGATCTTTGACCGCTCATCGTGGCCCCATGCCACCGGCACCTCGGCCACCTTCAGCTTGAGATGATGGGCCAGGTAAATGATTTCCGCATCAAAGCCCCAGCGCGTGATGCGCTGCAAAGGAAAGATCTTCTCCGCGGCGCGGCGCGTGAACGCTTTGAAGCCGCACTGCGTGTCATGGTAAGGAAAGGTCAGCACCGCGCGCGTGAACAGGTTGTAGGTGCGCGACATGAGTTGCCGCTTCAATGACTGCCGCTGGAATTGCAGTGCAGGGTCGATCCAGCGTGAGCCGATGGCCACGTCAGCGCCCTTTTCCAGCGCGGTAAAAAGCCTGGCGGCCTCCGTAATCGGGGAAGACAGGTCGGCATCGGTGAACAGAAGCACGTTGCCCCGGGCATTCAGCATGCCGTTGCGGACGGCGTAGCCCTTGCCCTGGTTGCCGGGGTTCTCAATCAGCCGCACCTGGGG
>JBGPZS010000179.1:0-7628 GCA_041493865.1 Terriglobia bacterium | reverse complement strand
TGCCCAAGCCGGTGAAATACGGCAAGGGCAAAACGATTTCAACCGCCGTGGACGTGCTGGAAGAACTCTCAGAGACGCATGAGGTGCCGCGCCTGGTCCTGGATTATCGCCAGCTCTCAAAACTTAAGAGCACATACGTTGACGCGCTGCCGGTGCTGATTGATCCCAGGACCGAGCGCGTGCACACCACGTTCAACCAGACAGGCACCACGACGGGACGGCTGTCATCGACCAACCCGAATCTGCAGAACATTCCCATACGCACCGAGCTGGGCCGCGAAATCCGTGCGGCATTCATTGCCGAGCCGGGTTATTCCCTGCTCTCCGCTGACTATTCCCAGATCGAGCTGCGCTTGCTGGCGCATTTCTCTGAAGATCCGCTGCTGACGGAGGCCTTCCGCCGTGGCGATGATATTCATCAGCTCACGGCATCTCAGGTCTTCGGCGTGCCGCCCATGCTGATTGACGCTGAGCACCGCCGCCGCGCCAAGGCCGTGAACTTTGGCATTGTGTACGGGCTCTCGCCCTTCGGGCTGTCACAGCAACTGGGCATCGAACAGCGCGAGGCCAAGAAATTTATTGATGCGTACTTTGAAAAATATGCCGGCGTGCGCAAGTTCATTGACCGTATTCTGGAAGAGACGCGCCGCGAGCAGAGCGTGAAAACGCTGTTCGGCCGCTCGCGGCCCATTCCTGACATCAACAGCAAAAACGCCAACATGCGCGGCTTTGCCGAGCGCACAGCCGTGAACACACCGCTGCAGGGCACCGCAGCCGACCTGATCAAGCTGGCCATGATCCAGATTGACGACGAACTGCGGTCGCGCAAGCTGAAATCACGCATGCTGCTGCAGGTACATGATGAATTGCTGTTCGAAGTGCCGCAGTCGGAGATCGAAACCATGCGAGACCTGGTGCGCGAGAAGATGGAAAGCGTGCACACGTTGAGTGTCCCGTTATTGGTGGAGCTGGGCGTGGGACCGAACTGGCGTGACGTTGAGTAACTACTCCCCTCTTTGGCTGCGGCGAATAACCTCTTTCAGATGGCGGGCGTTGCGAATGCGGTTGATGTGCCATGCGCGCAGATAGGGCCGCATGAAAACCGAATAGGCGAACTTCATCAGCGCAAAAAACATGAGCGGCAACATTACAACCGCAAACAGGTAGGCAAGAACATAGACGGCGGCAACCGCCACTCCCACGCCTGCGCCCAGGACCGAACGCAGCATCGGGCTCAGCGCAAACGCCGCCAGCAGGACCAGGACAAGAATCAGGACTCGCGGCGCCAGCCGTTTCTTGCGCGGAGGCACCAGTTCAATGGGCAGAGGGCACACCCAGACCAATGGCAGCTTCCAGCGCCGCGGCGATCTCGCGGGCCAGGCGATGCACGGTTTCTTCCGTTTCCGCTTCCACCATTACGCGGGCCAGCGATTCAGTTCCGGAATAGCGTACGTTCACGCGTCCGTTGCCGTGGAGTTCCTGCTCCGCACTTTTGACCGCCGCCATGACCTGCGGAAGCTGCTCCAGCGGGCGCTTTTCTTTCACGCGGACATTCTTGATGGTCTGTGGAAAAACTTTCAGGCCGGCAACTAGTTGCGCCAGCGGACGGCCGCTTGCGGCAACAATCGCCAGCACGCGTATGGCAGTGAGCAAGCCATCGCCGGTGGTGGCTTCACGGGAGAGAATGATGTGCCCGGATTGCTCGCCGCCCAGCACCGCGCCGGACTTTCGCATTTCCTCCAGCACGTATTTATCGCCAACCGGGGCGCGGAGCATCCTGATTCCAGATTCGCGCAGCGCGATCTCCAGTCCCATGTTTGACATGGTGGTGGCAACAACCGTGTCATTGGCCAGTTCGCCGCGACTTTGGAGTTCGCGTGCCAGCAGAAGCATGATGGCGTCGCCATTGACCACCTGGCCGCTGCTGTCGGCAAAGAGCGCCCGGTCGGCATCGCCATCAAAGCAAATGCCCAGATCGGCTTTTTGAGCGACAACTTCCCGGGCCACAATCTCGGGGTGCAGCGCGCCGCAGCTTTCATTGATGTTGCGGCCATCGGGCGCGCAGTGCGTGAACCCGGCGTGGGCGCCGGAGCGGTTGAAGATTTCCGGAGCAACCGTGGTGGCGGCTCCGTTGGCGCAATCCACAACAACGCGGATGCGTTCAGCGCCGGGAATAACTCGCGCCAGCCAGTTGAGATAGTCCTGGCGCAACGCGGGATCGCCTGGAAGAGACGGCTTTACCGCCGCACCATCGCCGCTTGCAGGCACATTTTCCTTTAATAACGAAAATATTTCGGTTTCGATCTCCAGTTCAACCTCGTCGGGTAGCTTGTAGCCATCGGGGCCAAACACCTTGATGCCATTATCCTGCCAGGGATTGTGCGAAGCGGAAATGACCACTCCGGCGGAAAAACTGTGAGTGTGGGTCAGGTATGCGATGGTTGGCGTAGGCACCACGCCCGCGCTCGCGGTCTCGACCCCATCGTCGCGCAGCCCCGCAGCCAGCGTATCGGCAATCCATCCGCTTGATTCGCGGGTATCCTGCCCAATGACCACGCGGCGCGGTCCCGCCGGAAGATGATCGCCCAGGGCGCGGCCAACCGCATAGACAGTTTTCTTATCCAGCGGATATTCACCGGCAACCCCGCGAATGCCGTCTGTGCCGAAGAGTTTTCTCAAGTCTGCTCCTGCTTCTGGTTTTACCACAGAGGGCACAGAGAACACAGAGGCACGTTCCGGATTGGTCAGTACTTCAGTACTTCCTGTGCTCTATTTGGTTGAGTCGTTGCTTGCCGATTTCACTACCGCGCTGAAGCTGCCTCGCGCCACGCGCGCGGAAATCTGCTCACCCGGCGCAAGCTGCGCAGCGTCTTTGATCAGTGCACCGCTTGAGTCGAAGACCAGCGCATAACCGCGTTCCAGGATTTTGACCGGCGAGAGAGCGTTAAGCTGCGCCGTGAGCCTCTCCAGGCGCGAACGATGAGCGGCAAGGCGCGCGCGAAATGCGCTGGCCAAAGCTTCCGTGCCGGAATCGAGTTTGCCGCGGTTGACGGCCAGCGAGCGCCGAAAATCGAAATGCCGGACGCGCGCGGCCGCAACATCGAGCCGGCGATGATAGTCGTGCAGCAACGTGCGGTAGTTGGCGGCCAGACGATGGGCCAGATCATCCAGGCGTTGCGCGCGCTGGACCATCAAGTCCCGTATGCGGGCGAAAGCGCCGTGCTGGGCCAGTTCCTGAAGATGATTGCGAGCCATCAGCAGCCGGTAGCGGGTGGCGCGGTCAAGTCTTTGCTGCAAATGCGCCAGGTGCTCCGCCAGGCGATGCTTGGATTCAATCACCAGCTCAGCCGCGGCGGAAGGCGTGGGCGCGCGCAAATCAGCGACAAAATCGGCAATGGTGAAGTCGGTTTCATGCCCCACGGCGGAGATCACAGGCAGGGCAGAAGCGGCAATCGCGCGGGCCAAAGCTTCATCGTTGAACGCGGCCAGGTCTTCAATGGAACCGCCGCCACGGGCCACGATGATGACGTCAACATTCTTGGCGCGGTTAAAGTACTTGAGGCCGGCCGCTACCTCGGGCCCGGCGGTTTCACCCTGCACCTGCGCTGGATAAATCAGGATGCCGACGTTCTCATGCCGGCGGGCAAGAATGTTGAGCATGTCCTGCAAGGCGGCGCCGCGCGGGGAGGTGACAATGCCAATGCGGCGCGGCAGCGGCGGTATGGGCTTGCGCCGCGAAGGATCAAACAGCCCTTCCTGCGCCAGCCTGGCTTTGAGCTGTTCGAACGCCAGTTGCAGCGCGCCGACGCCCACGGGCTCCAGGAATTCGGCTGAGAGCTGCAGCTCGCCGCGCGCATCATAGATCGTCACGCGTCCGCGAGCGATGACCTGCATGCCGCTCTCCGGGCGAAAGCGCAGGAGCCGCGCCTGGCTACGAAACATCACAATGCGGAGTTGCGCATCGCCATCCTTGAGCGTGAAGTAAAGATGTCCCGACTCCGAGGGCCGGAAGTTCGAAATCTCGCCTTCCACCCAGACGTCGGTATAGCCGCGCTCCACCGTGGTGCGCACGGCGCTCACCAGGTCGGCGACGCGCCAGATACGGCGCACCAGCGTCTGTTCAAAGGTAAAGCCCAGTTGGTTTTCAGCGCCCACTCCGTGCAGTTTAACAGTAACGGGAGATGGCGTTCCAAAATGGAACGGACTGGCGTGTCCCATTGAAATAAAGGATACAAATCCACAATCTTCAGAGATACGATTGGAGCTCGTAGCAGCCGAGCACGAATGCTGCAAGATCATCCTCCGGGCTTTTTACCTGAAAGGAGCACCATGGTTAGAAAAATATTGTTCGCAGCGATGCTGGCAGCCGCTCTCTCGGCGGGCGCGGTATCTGCCCGTCAATTAGGCGCGGGCACGCACGCAGTCCTGGCATGTGGAAGCCCTTGCACCAGATCCGACATCTGTAAACATCCATGTTTTTGCTATGGCCTGTTCGATGGAAGAACCGTTGGCAATTGCCAGCCGGAGGGCCCAGCGCCTGCGCGACCAAGATAATTAACCGGAAAAGGGATAACAATGGTGAAGAAAGTTTTGTTTGCAACTATGTTCACGGCAGTTCTCTCCGCCAGCGCGCTTTCGATTCGGCAATTGCGGACAAGCGTCAATGGTACGGCAGCGTGCGGCGCTCCCTGCACCAAAACTACAGCCTGCCAAAAGCCCTGCGGCATTTGCTATATCGTCAGCGGCACCACGGGCGTTTGCCAGCCGGAAGGGCCCCCGCCTCCTCCTGACTTGCGAAAGTAACCTGGTTGGTCAGGGCGCCTGCGGCAAAGAGGCCGGCGCCCTGTGCCGGGCACACCAGTCGGCACCTCTGCTCTCAGCGACCTCTGCGGCTGAACAGCCAGAAGATGAGCGAAAGAACGATGCTGATGACGATCGAGGTGGCCAGGGGAAAATAGAAGACCGAGTTCTTGCCGCGATAAACAAAATCTCCCGGCAGCCTTCCCAGCGGCAAGTTGAACCTGCCTGCAAACAGCAGCACCGCGCCAACCACAATGATGACGCCACCCAGAGCCAGCAGCAGCTTTCCCAAGTCAGCCATCAGGATTATTGTAGCCCGGTTGCGACGCAGGCTAGCGAACCGCCGAGGTCCTGAGCGGGTAAGCGGCTGATCCGGGAAGATGGCCGCCAACTTTCAAGACCTTCACTCCGGAGTGGATATCTGAGGTCGCGATCAAAGCGATGCCGCCGGCCTCCAGGCTTACTGTCTGCAGCTGCATCCCGTTTGAGATCACGGCAACGGGTTCGCGTCCGGGCTTGTGGGCCAGGCGCCGCTTCCTCCAGTACTGCTGGAACTGCGCATCGGTCATGTGCAAGACGCGGCGGAGCAGCACGTCGCGCTCGCGCGCGCTTGGCGCTCGCACAATAGTGACCACCTGCGTGCCGTCTTTCCAGAAAGTCTGCGTGCCCAGAAAGATGTTGCGCAGTTCAGCCAGGGAGATCGATTCAATGGAATTTCCCGGGTTCACGATCACCGCGATGCTGGTGTCGCGGGCCCAGAGCCGTGCCGGAGCCAGCATGACAGCCAGAATTCCGGCAACAAGAACCAGCGTTTTTGCGCGGCTTAGCAATTCCTGATCCTGCAAATAAAATATCCTACGAATAAAAGATCCTAAAAATAGAACGGAGCCGGAAGCAACGCCGCCGGCCCCGATCGTGTAGCGCTATTTCCAGTACTGGTCGCGCAACTGGGTCTGCTTGCTCACCAGCGGGACCTCCTGGCCTTGAATGAAAACGTGCTTCACGTCCGTCTTCACGTCCAGTGGGTCTCCGTTGGCGACAACAACGTTGCCCAGCTTGCCCACTTCGAGCGAGCCGAGATCTTTGTCCACGCCCCAGATCTGCGCTGGATTGATGGTGAGCGCCTTGAGGGCTTCCTCGGGCGGCAAGCCAAAACCAACAGCGTATCCAGCGGCGTAAGGCAGGTTGCGGGCCTGGTGTGCGTCATACGAAGCAAAGGCGATCTTGACGCCACGCTTGGCCAACTGCGCCGGGATGCTATAGACAGCGTCATAGCGCTCGGACTCTTTCGGCTGCTCATAGATCGGGCCAACGATCACGGGCAGGCCCGTGGCCGCAACTTTATCCAGCAGGGCGGCGGAATGAGTCACGTGATTCAGGATCACCTTCAGGTGAAACTCATTGGCCAATTCCAGGGCGGTAAGCAGATCGTTGGGCTGCTCTGCCGCCACCACAACCGGTTTCTTGCCGTGCAGGTAGAGGAGCAACGCTTCCAGTTTCAAATCGCGCTTGGGCGGAGCTCCGGCCTTGTCTTTCTCTTTCTCGTCGGTGCTGGATTTTTTCTTTTCGTAAGCCGCCATTTTCTGGTCATAGTCCTGGGCATCAATGAACGCCTGGCGCAACTGCGTGGCCATACCCATGCGGGTAAAGGGGAATTTGGCCGACTCAAAGCTCTGGTTGCGGCGCTGCTGTCCGGTAAAGTTCAGCGGCATGGCGATGTCACGCACAATCAGCATCTCCGTTGCCGAAGCACCGGCCAGTTGGATAAACGAGTCCTGGCCGGGCAGCGTGTCGCCGCTGGCCGGAGCAACAATGGCATTGGTGATGCCGTTGATGCGCGTGACCGGGATCAGCGCCGTCTCAGCATGAAACGCGTCAGAGACGTGCATGTGCGGCATGATCTCGTCGCTGGGCTCCAGTACGTCAACGGTCATGCGATCGGCGGAGATCTCGGTGAGACCAAGATGAGTCTCTGAATCGATCAGGCCGGGATAGACGGTCATGCCGGTGACATCGATTACCTTGGCGCCCGCCGGAATCGCCGTGCCGGCGGCGCCGACAGCGGTGATGCGGCCGTTCTGCATCACCACGACGCCATTCTCAATCACGCCATGCGTGATGGTAAGCAGCTTGCCGCCCTTGAGCGCAACGGTTTCATTGGCTGCCGAAGCTGCGCTGGCGGGAGCCGCCGGTGCCGCGCTTGCTTTAGGTTTCTTGGTCTGTGCCGTTGCGGCCGCAACAAGGAGAAAGAGTACGATGAGTTTTTTCAACATGGCTATTGGACCTCCTTGTAGTGTGTGAGACCGAGTCCGGGCAGCGAGCGGTCAAAGTAAACATCGCCGTCGATGAGCACTTTGTCCACCAGCGCCGAAGACGAAAGCGGGTAGCTGTTCCAGATCGAGATATCCGCGTCTTTGCCCACGTCAATCGAGCCCACGCGCTCGTCCACGCCGATGATCCATGCAGGATTCAAAGTGATTGCCTTCAGCGCTTCATCCTCCGTCAGGCCATAGTGGATGCCTTTGCCGGCTTCCTGATTCAGGCGGCGCGTCACATCTTCTGAATCGCTCTTCAGCGCCACGCGCACGCCTTTGTGCGCGGAAATTACCGCGTTCCAGGGAATGCCGTCCCAGGCTTCATATTTAAAGCCCCACCAGTCAGGCCAGGTGGCGATGGCCACGCCGTTGGCGGCGATTTTGTCGGCAACTTTGTAGGCTTCCAGCGCGTGATGGAAGGCGCGGATCTTGTAGCCAAACTCCTTGGCCAGGGCCATCTCGGTGAGGAATTCGTCGGCGCGATAGCAATGGATCTGCACCAGGAGCTTGCCG
>JBGPZS010000238.1:0-6244 GCA_041493865.1 Terriglobia bacterium | reverse complement strand
GCCGTGCTGGGCACGGTGCAGATGGATGGCGAGGTCTTCAGCAAGGGCGCGGCCAAAGTGCCGCTGACCAGCGGCCTTACCATCCTGAACGCGCGGCAGGAAGGGAAGAGTCTGCCGCTGGAGCAGGAAGGCTCTATCTCTACAGCCATCCTGCCCGGCGCGGCGGAATTTTCTGTCGCGCTTGATACCGGCTTGCCGCTGGCGATTGAAGCCGGACGCGCTTCCTTCAACCTCCCCGTCCCGGCTGCCGGCAGCGTACGGCTCTCACTGGTGATTCCGGGCGACCACAGCATGGTGCGCATCAGCCCGGGCCTGATCACCTCGCGCAGTACGGAAAAAGGGCAGACCACCCTGGAAGCAACACTTGTGCCCGGCCAGCCCGCCACCGTGTGGTGGGTCACCGGCGTGGTGCAGGTTCCGGTCGTCAAGCATGAGGTGCGTTTTCTTTCTGACGTGAAGACGCTGGTCACGGTCAACGACGAAGAGCTGCGCATCGCCGCGCTGGCCGATATCAGCGTGGTGCAGGGCGATCCCACACAGTTTGTTGTTGACGTCCCCGCAGGCTACGAAATCACCGGCGCCTCCGGCGCCACCGTTGAGTCGAGCGAAGTGGAGAATGGCAAGCTGATTTTGCGGCTGAATGCATCCGCGCCGCGCAACCATGAGTTCCTTATCTCCATGGAGCGCCCGCTCACCGGCGCCAAAGCCGATGCGCCTTTCCTGGGCTTCAAAGACACGCAGCGTGAAACCGGCGAAGTGCTGGTGGAAGGCACTGGCGCTATGGAACTCACCGCCACGGAAGGCGGCGGCCTGAAGCGCATGGACCTGAAAGAAGTGAATCCCTACCTGCGTTCGCTGGCGCGCTTCCCGCTGCAGGCGGCGTTCCGTTATCACCGCCAGCCTACTGAGGTCCCCACTCTCGCTCTTGAATGGACACGCTTTCCAGACAGCAACGTTCTGGCCGCCATGGCCGAGCACGCCGTGGTCACAACGCTGGTAACGGTCGAAGGCCGCACACTGACCGAGGTAAAGCTTACGGTCAAGAACCAGGCGCAGCCGTTCCTGAAAGTTGCTTTGCCTGCAGGAGCCACCATCGTCTCCGCCGATGTGGCTGGAGAAAAAGTAAAACCGGTGCAGGGCCCTGACGGCAACCGCGTCCCGCTGCTGCGGCCCGGCTTCCGCCCCAACGGCCCCTACGAAGTTTCCTTCGTGTTCATGCACTCCGGCACTCCGTTCACGAAGAAAGGCGGCTCAGCGCTTGCTCTGCCCAGCATGGATGTGCCCATCAGCCTGCTGGAGTGGGAGCTGTTCCTGCCCGAGCAATACAAGGTGAAAGACTTCGGCGGCGACGCCATCGCGGCGTACCTGCTTCCGGCTCCCATGGTGGAGATGGGCGGCGCGTACAGGTATACCGTCAGCGGCATCCAGGAGAATGAAGGTCTGGATCAACTAGCTCAGTTTGCTCCGGGTGTCGCATTAGGCCCGCTTCAGTCGGGGCAGATCGGCGGCGTGGTGGCTGACCAACAAGGTGCAGTCGTTTCCGGGGCGCAGGTGAAGCTTACAAGTCTGGAGAATGGAGCCTCGACTACAACCACCACAGACGGCTCGGGCCGCTGGGTTGTCGTCGCCGGCATGCCCTCAGGGCAGGTGCAGATCCTCGTGTCGGCGCAAGGTTTTAAGACCTGGAACGGTAATGTCCATTACGATGCCGGCCGTCCATCGCGGTATGACGCGCGCCTCAGTGTCGGCAACGCTAGCAGTACGATTGAGGTCACGGCCGAAGCACCGGTTATCGAAACCACAACCGCCACAGTACGCGGCCGGAAGAAAGATCGCGACAAGGAGCGCGACGAGAAGAAGGCCGAAGCGTTGGCCCAGAACGGAGCATCTTCCAACGTGCTGAACCTGCAGAAGCGCGTGGCCGGAGTGCTGCCGGTGCGAGTGGACGTGCCCCGCGCAGGAAACTCGTACCGATTCGCCCGCGCCCTGGTGCTCGACGAAGAGACGAAGGTGACATTCAGCTACAAGACCAAGTGAAGCTCGAGTAGGAGCTATTTATTTTCGCTAAACAAGTTAGCCGCGAATGTAGCGAATGAACACGAATCAATCAGATTTGCGTTCTTCGCGTTCATTTCGCGGCTGGCTTTTTGGCTTCACTTCACGTATTTCGGCTGCTCGCCTTTGCTCCAGGGATCGTAGGTATGCGCAAAGGGCACGCGGTCCCGAATCGGCGGATGGTCGGCGTACCAGAAGACGACGAAGTCACTGGGGTAGGGGTAGGACAATGACAGTTCGCCCAGGACCTGAAAAGCGTGCGCGGCGGCCTCCTGCGAGTTGGAGTTGATGCCGTGCGTGACCTCCAGGCCGTAAATGTCGGCATTGTGCTCGAGTTGGCGGCTAACGGCGCTCCCGATGGGCTGCGCAAGGGTAGCCATGATGGAGAAGATCAGCAGGAGCATGGGCACCGCGGCCCAATCGCTCAGTTCGCGCATGTGCCAGCGCTGCTGGAAGCGCGAGAAGGCCCAATTTGAAATCACATAAAGAAGGTAGAAGCTGATGAACAGGCCAACGGCGGTCGCAACAATGCCGATAACAATGTGGTTCAGAACGTAGTGGCCCATTTCATGGCCAAAGACGAACAGCGTCTCCGGAGTGCTGGCCTTCTGGATCGTGGTGTCCCACACCACCACGCGCTTCGACGGGCCAAAGCCGGTCACATAAGCGTTGAGCGTAGTGACTTTTTCGCTGGCCTTCATCAGAAACATGCGGTCGCGGGGGATTTCCAGTCCGCCTCGCTGCGTGACCTTTTGAATCGCGTCCACCAGTTGCGGATTGCTTTTGTCCAGCGGCTCAAACTTGTTGAACAGGGGATCGATTACGAGGGGTTCCAGGAAGATGAGAAAAATAAAAAACGGGACAGCAATGAGCCAAGTATAGAACCACCAGCGGCGCGGAAACTTACGAATTAACGTCATGAGGAGCCAAATAGCCAGCGTCAGAATGATCAGAGAAACGATTTGTCCTTTGAGCACGTCGCCGAACCACGATCCCCAGCCCTGCACGGAGAGGCCATACTGCCGGCTGATGCTCTGCTGGTAGGCGTCCAGGGGCAGACCGAGCACGGTAATGGTCAGCATGAGCAGTGGAACAAAAACCATGGCTTGAATGAAGCGGTACTTCGCCGCCCGTTCCGCCCAGTCACGATATTTCGCCGCGATGCCCAACGCCAGAAGCGCCAGAAGTACCAGGAGTGAATATGCGGTATCGATGATGCGCAGTTTGCCGCGCAGATCATACAGGGCCTTGGCCTTTGCCAGCTTGTCGGGCGGAAGCTTGTACTCAGTGGTTTGGGTTGCGGGTATGGTCTGGGCGGCCGATGCGGCCGGAGCCGCAGCTTGCGCGATCACTTTCTGCGGCACAATGGCAAACAAACAAACGAGCAGAAGAAGGGAACCGAGCAGCTTCATGGAAGCGGCCTCCTCAAAATGTAGGGAACCGGGCAAGATAGCAGAAAACGGTGGAACACGCGAACGTCTCATCGCAATCGCTCTGAAATCCGCACGCTTTCTCCAGACCTCCGTCAACATCTTTTGCAACACAGAGGAACGGAGTAATCAGAGGAGCTCTCTGAAATCCCAAACCCCGCGAAACAGGGACCCGACACCCGCCGGATCCAGGGTATGTTGGCGTGTGCAGCGGGTGAGAGAGCCCTATCATCTTATAGACTCTTGCGGTCCGGAAAGATTTCGGGAACTCAGAAAAAAAAGTCTACGTGCCAGTGTAGAATCCCCGCCATGCCCACCATCCACGCCAACGGCGTCGATCTTTACTACAAAGAATCCGGCAGCGGAGCGGAGACCGTCGTCTTTTCGCACGGTCTGCTGATGGACCACACGATGTTTGGTCCGCAGCGCGCTGCGTTTGAGAGGCAGTATCGCGTCATTGCCTATGACCACCGTGCCCAGGGGCAATCGCAAGATCCGGGGCAGGGCTATGACATGGATACGCTGGCGGATGATGCGGCCGCGCTCATCACAGCATTGAACGCGGCGCCGTGCCACTTTGCCGGCCTGTCGATGGGAGGCTTCGTCGGCATGCGCCTGGCCGCGCACCATCCTGCGTTGATACGCACGCTCACCTTGATGAACACCACGGCCGCGAAGGAAAAGCTGGCGAACCGCGTCCGCTACCGCGTGCTGGCGCAGTTGGTGAAGATGGTCAGTCCTGCGCCATTCACTCCGATTGCGGTAAAGGAACTCTTCGGTCGAACCACGCGTATGAGCGCTCAGCGGCGTCCCATGCTGGACGAGTGGACGGCCAAGCTGAAGTCGCGGCCACGCAATATCGCGCCATCTTTGCTGGCGGTAATGAATCGGCGGGAGTTCACCGCCGATGAAATGGCCCTGGTCCAATGTCCCACGCTAATCATCGCGGGTGAGGAAGATACCGCCCAGCCGCCGCGCAATGCAGAAAGCATGGTGGCCGGTATTCGCGGCGCCCGCATGGTACGCATCCGCGGCGCGGGCCACAGCAGCTCACTGGAAACGCCGGAGGCAGTGACCGCGGCGATGCGGGAGTTGCTGGAAGGGCGTTCGAAAGGTGTGCGCTAACAAAATGTGAAGCGCAGCTATCTAATCTGTTGCGAGGACAGAGAAATGAAAACTTTGCTTGCCACCGTGCTGCTGGTTTTTGCCTGCAACCTGTTCGCCCAGGGACATAATACGCCGCCCGGCACTCCTGGCGAGATCAAGAACGCGCTGATCCAGATTGAACGGGAGATCGGCCGGGCCAACCTTGATTGTGATTACCGCTATTTTGACCGGATCGAAGCCGAAGATTTCATCTTTACCGATGCCGTCGGCGGTGTGACGGGCAAAAAGCAGGACATGGCGGGCGAAAAAGACTGCCGCAAATCCGATGGCACTTATGAGGTCGACGAGCCTGAGGTCCGTCTCTACGGTAATACCGCAGTGGTCACGGGTCGCGTCACCACCACGAGCAAGAACAAAGAGGACAAACTTGTCGTTCGCCGCAGTCGCTTTACAGATGTCTTTGTATGGCGCGACGGACGCTGGCAGCTCGTGGCCGGCCACTCATCGCGTATCCCGGAACCAGCCGCGCAAAAATAAACACGCGAGGAGCCCCGCGCTACACTTCGGCATTCGGCGTAATGCGAAAACCAATGAGGCGGAGAAGTGGCCGAACCAGCGCTCCGCTATAATCGGAACAAGTTTTATGAGAAAAGCAATTCACGTCGTCTTTGCCTCCGCGTTTCTGATCTTGGGTGTGACGCTCTTGTTCGCCGCGCAAGCGCAGCAGCCCGCTCAACCCCAGCAGGCCGACGATATTCCCGTCACCGATGGAGGGTCCGGCCCCTGCTCGGTGGAATTCAGCGTTACCGGCGCCGATGCCAAGCCGGTGTACGCGGCGCGCATTGACGTCCACATGGAGTATGGATTTGCCGGTTTGCACAAGCTCGACTTGGGCGGTTACACCAACGCACAGGGCAAGGCCAGGTTCACCGGCATCCCGGCCAAGGTCAAGAACCCGCCCATTGAATTTCACGCCAAAAAAGACGACCTGGTCGGCATGGCAACCATGGATCCTGCCAAAGAATGCCAGTCAAAGCATGACATTGTGCTGGCAAAGGCCAAGCCGCCAGCTCAGTAAACTGCCAAAATCGCCGGAATTGCCGAAAATGCTAAGAATTTCCGGGCCGTGTAATTTAACGCGGCGAATACTCAACTCGACAATTTTTGGCAATCTTGGCAATTCTGGCAATTTCCTCTGATTTCCACACACTTGTACAGAAGTACACAGGCGCACACTCGCTATAATTGATGGTAACGATCGCCATGTCTGAATTCGTCCATCTTCATCTTCATACCGATTACTCGCTGCTGGACGGGGCCTGTGGCGTCGATGGCCTGGTCAAGCGGGTAGCTGACATCGGGCAGAAGGCCGTGGCCATGACCGACCACGGGAATATCTATGGCACGGTGGAGTTTGTGGAAGCAGCGCAGAAGGCAGGTATCAAGCCGATTGTGGGCTGCGAGCTCTATATCTGCAAAAAGGACGATCATCGCGCGCCGCCCGAAGGCGACACCTATAACCATCTGCTGGTGCTGGCGGAGAACGAAGAAGGCTATCGCAACCTGATCAAGATCACCTCTGAGGCCAGCATGCACGGCTTCTATTACAAGCCGCGCATCAGCAAAAAATTTCTGGCGGAGCACGCGAGCGG
>JBGPZS010000459.1:0-3757 GCA_041493865.1 Terriglobia bacterium | reverse complement strand
CTTCTGAGGGATTCTCCATCCTGCACCAGGGAACACTGCGCCTGCGCAAGCGCATGCGCCACGGGCTCTCACTCGGCGGGACGTACACGTACTCGAAGTCAATCGACGACGCCTCGTCCATCGGCGGCGGGGCTACCGTGGTGGCCCAAAACGACCTGGATATCGCGGCGGAACGCGGGCTTTCCAGCTTTGATCAGAGGCACCGTCTGGTGGCCGACTACGTCTATGAATTGCCCTTCGGCAAAGACAAGAAATGGCTGACCACCAGCGGCATGGCACAAAATATCTTTGGTGGATTCTCCTTCAGCGGCAACCTGACGCTAGCCTCAGGGTTTCCGTTCTCGCCGCGTTTCTTCGGCCGGGCAACGGACCTGAGCCGTGGCATCACCGGCGCCGCCCGGCCCGACCTTGTGCCCGGACAGTCCATTCAACTGGACAATCCCACGATCCAGCAGTGGTTCAACACGGCGGCGTTTGCCGGGCCAGCGGGTGTCTTTGGCACTGCGGGACGCAACACTATTATTGGTCCAGGCACCGTTTCGTTTGACATGTCAATTTCAAAAAGCATTCAGTTGAAAGAGATGCAAGGTCTGGAGGTTCGGCTCTCGGCTACCAACGTTTTTAATACCGTGCACTTCACATCGATTGACTCGACTTTCGGCTCGTCTACGGTCCGCTCACCAACGTTTGGCCAGGTGATCGGAGCGGGCGCCATGCGCAAGGCGCAACTTACCGCAAGGTATAGGTTCTAGGATGGCCATTCGATCCGCACATCATTCTTCGCCGCTGCAGCAGCTGATTTCCACCGCGCTTGCGGGCGTTCTGCTGTTTTCCAGCGTAGTTGCGCAAACGCCGGCGCAGCAGCCGCAAAGCGACAAAGACAAGCAAGGCCTGTACCGCTTCAGAGTTGAAAGCGAACTTGTGCTGGTCAACGTGGTGGCCCGGGACAAGCAGGGCAAACCCGTAACCGACTTGAAGCGGGACGATTTCATTTTGCTGGAGGACGGCAAGCCGCAACGCATTTCGAGCTTTGATTTTGAGAACCTGGATACAACGCCCCTGACTGCCAGTAGCGGGCCGGCGCAACAGTCGACGAACGGCCCAGTGGCCCCGGCCAAGCCGATTCTCACCGCGAAAGACGCGGACCAGGCATTGAGCAACAAGCGCGTGATCGTACTTTTCTTTGATCTAAGCTCCATGGGGCCGGACGAGACTGAGCGCTCGGTGCAGGCGGCGAAAAAATATGTGCAGACCAAGATGACCGCGGCCGACCTGATTTCCATTGTCACATTGGCCTCTTCGCTGCGGCTGGACCAGGATTTCACCGGCGACCAGGCGCGCCTGCTTCGCGTATTGAACCGCTTCTCCCACTCTGAAGGTCAGGGCATGGACAACGGGAGCACCGGCGACGCGGATGGAATCGAAGAAACCGGCAACGCGTATACACCCGACGAAACCGAATACAACCAGTTCAATACCGACCGCAAACTGCAGGCGCTGCAGTCGCTCTGCCAGGTGCTGGGCAAGTTCAACCAGAAGAAATCGATCATCTACTTCAGCAGCGGCATGACGCAGACCGGCATTGAGAACCAGGCAGCGCTGCGTGCCGCGGTGAATACGGCCATCAAAGCGAACGTGGCTATTTATACGATGGATTCGCGCGGGCTGGAAGCTGAACCGCCGGGAGGCTCCGCCGCAACGGCCAGCCTGCGCGGCACAGCCATGTACAGCGGCGCCGCAGTGCAAAGCCGGTTGGACGCCAACTTTGCCAGCCAGGAGACGCTCACTACGCTCTCCGGCGACACCGGCGGCAAGGCTTTCCTTGACACCAATGATCTGGGCCAGGTCTTCGACCGGGTGCAGCGCGACACTTCTGTCTACTACGTGCTCGGCTACAAGAGCGGCAATGCGCTGCGTGACGGCAAGTACCGGCATATTCAAGTCAAGGTCAACCGCGCTGGCCTGAATCTGGAATTCCGCAAAGGCTATTACGCACCGAAAGATTTCCAGCATTTCAACGCCGAAGACAAAGAGCAGCAGATGGAAGACGAACTGGCTTCCGAGCTGCCTAACACCGACGTGGCTTTATACATGGCCGCGTCTTATTTCCGCATGGATGACCGCCGCTTCTACGTGCCGGTGGCGCTGGTGGTGCCCGGATCGCAAATTCCGTTCACCAAGGGCGGCGATAAGGACAAGGCATCGCTGGATATCATCGGCGAGGTACTGGACGAACTGAAGCGGCCGGTGGGCAGCATGCGCGAGACGGTGAAGCTCTCGCTCGATGCCTCGCAGGAAGTCCGCCGCAAGAACGTACAGTACTCCACCGGGTTCCTGCTTGCTTCGGGCAAATATCATTTCAAGTTTGTGGTGCGTGAAAACCAGAGCGGGCGGCTGGGATCGTTTGAAACAGACTTTACAGTCCCCGATATCAGGAAGGCGCCGCTTAAGATGAGCTCGGTGGTGCTGGCCAGCCAGCGCCAGCCCGCCACCAGGAAGACGCAGAACCCGCTGGTGCGCGACGGCAATGAGCTTGTACCAAATATCGCCCACGTCTTCACTTTGGACCAGCATCTCTACTTCTTCTATGAGGTTTATGATCCAGCGAAGGACAAGTCTCCCGAACCGCCTCAAGCCGCCAAAGAAAAGACGCCGCCGGTAAAAAACCCCATTCACCTGCTCACCAGCATTGTGTTCTTCAACGGCAAAGTGAAAGCGTTTGAAACACCTCTGATCGAGGCACGGCAGCTCAATGCACAGGAGCGCAAGGCGGCAGTCTTTCAGTTTGACGTGCCGCTGGCACAGCTCAAGCCCGGCTTGTATACCTGCCAGGTCAATGTGATTGATGATGCAGGTGGGAACTTTATCTTCCCCAGACTTCCCATTTTGGTACGGGACAAGCCGAACGCGGCCCCAGCGACCACTTCCGCTACGAGCGGGGGGACGAAATAAGCGGGAGTTCCCGATTGCGCAACAGTAACGTCACCAGAGTAACTTGTTGAGGCGTTCCCCTGACCGATATTGTGATCAATGTCAGGTTGCAAGCGCAGGCTGCTACCGGACGAGGAGTGCGCAATGGCTGCAGGAGATATCACCTTCGTCGAATGTCCGAATGGAGATTCATTCCCGGTACGCAAAACAGCAAGCCGTTCATCGGGCATTCAGCAGATTGTCTGTCCCAGATGCGGCCACGGGTTCGATGTGATGCTGGAAGAGACGGTTGAACGGTTGTCGCGCGATCCCAAGCCGGAGCTGGTCGGGCCGGTCACAAGGTTTGCGTAAGTCTCAGCAAGCCTCACTCAGGGTTTAACAACCCAGGTGATAGATAGGTTCTTCCCGCCCACGCCCATCCAGCACGTAGAGAAGCGTTGTTCCTTCACGTATCTGTAAACGTATGAGTTCGCGATGCAGGAGAGCAAGGCCTTTCCAGGCGTCATAAAGATCGATATCGATTCCACAAAACTCAACCGACTCGAGGCCATCCTCGTCGGGCTCTGAGAATTGCGATCCGCCCCCAGTGACTTCGCCTAAACCGTCTTTTTCCAGAGCTTTTTGCAAGGGCTTCTCAAATTGTTCCCAACGCTCGAATGGATCAAGGTCGCCCGGAATCTTGATATACACGAATAGTGGATTGCCTTCGTTTACCAGACTGACGCGCGTGACCGAGGCAGGTTTATTCCTCGACCGGCCCTTGATTTCTTTTAGAACACCCATTGAAAAGCTCTTTCTGCTGTCGAAACCACGGATTCATTGCTGT